>JABFXK010000061.1 GCA_013361785.1 Sphingomonas sp. | reverse complement strand
TAGCGACCGTTAGGGAGCCGCTCTCGCTCTTCGGGGTGATCCCAATTCCGATGCGAATGCCCAGGTAGCTCAGTTGGTAGAGCACGTGACTGAAAATCACGGTGTCGGTGGTTCGATTCCGCCCCTGGGCACCATTGCGGGCCCCAGCCCATCCGGGGGATTGACGAGGACAGCAGTCGCTCGCGAAGACGAGCGGCCGCACACAATCTTCCAGCTCCCCACTCCGACCTTGCTCCTCGACCGCACGCGCCTCGAGCGCAACGTTGCCCGGATGCGCGACAAGGTTCGCGAGCTCGGGGTCGCTCTTCGCCCGCACGTCAAGACTGCAAAATCAATCGACGTCCTCCGCGTTCTTAGTGGCGGCGACGATATGCCAATCACCGTCTCGACTCTGGCAGAAGCGCGTTATTTCTTCGCGCATGGCGTGACCGACATCCTCTATGCGGTGGGGATCGCGCCGGTGAAGCTGCCCGAGGTCGCCGAGCTGATCCGCGCCGGGTGCAAGCTTCGGGTCATTCTCGACACGCCCGAAGCAGCGGAGGCGGTCCGGCACTTCATCGACGCCGAGGGCGTTCGCATCGAAGCGCTGATCGAGATCGACAGCGACGGCCATCGTGCGGGCGTCGCGCCGACCGATCCGCTGCTCATCGAGATCGGCCGGCACCTGGGCGATTGCCTCGCGGGAGTGATGACCCACGCTGGCGCTTCCTACGACTGCCGCACGCGCGACGAGTTCGAGGCGATGGCCGAGCAGGAACGCGCGCTCACCGTAGCGGCCGCCGAGCGGCTGCGCGCAGCAGGCCTGCCCTGCCCGATCGTCAGTGTCGGCTCGACGCCCACTCTCCACTATGCGCAGCGGCTCGACGGCGTCACCGAGGCGCGCGCGGGCGTGTATGTCTTCGGCGACCTCGTGCAGGCCGAGCTCGGCACCTGCTCGATCGACGACATCGCCATCGGTGTGCTGTCGAGCGTCATCGGCCATAACCGGCACCACGGACGTGTTCTGATCGACGCCGGATTCCTCGCACTGAGCCGCGATCGCGGCACTGGAGAGATGCCGATCGACTGCGGCTATGGCGCTGTCTGCGATCCGCTGACCGGCGCTCTGTTCGAAAACGTCACCGTCTCCTCGACCAACCAGGAGCATGGAATCGTCACCAGCGTCTCAGGCGCCATCGATTTCGACCGGTTCCCGATCGGCAGCCGCGTGCTGGTCCTGCCGAACCATGCCTGCGCGACCGCGGCAGCGCACGACCGTTACTTCGTGACGCGGGGCGAGGAAGCGATCATCGACATCTGGGAACGGGTGAACGGCTGGTAGCCAGGTCCGATTAGAGGGCGTGCACCCCAAGCTCATATTCGGCGGCGGGCGGATAAGGGTCGGGCCCGCAGAATTCGTCGATGGCAGCACGATTGGTGACGATGATCTCGCGCCCTCGCAAATAAAGGCCGTTTGCCGCGAGCGTCTGAAGCGTGCGCGAGAGCGTTTCGGGCTGCATGCCGATCCGCGATGCGAGCTGCCGCTTCGAGAAGGGGATTTCCGCTGGCGGCCCCGGCTGCGCCGCGTCATGCAAGCGGAGAAGAAAGGCGCCGAGCCGCTGCGACGGCGAACGGCACTTGAGGTCGAGGATGATCTTCAGCGCCACCCGCCACTGGCCGGCCATGACCCGCGCAAGCGCAAGCGCGAGCTCGGGACATTTGCGCGCCTCCTGGCGCATTGCCTTTGCATCGACCAGCAGGATTCGACACGGCGTCAGCGCGTGCGCCGAAACGAGATAGGGTTCTGCGTAGAGCGCGGCGGCGGGCATGAACACATCGCCGGCAGCCATCATTAGCGCCGTGCACTCGCCCGCCTTGTAGGAGCATGACAGGTCCACGAGTCCGCTCAGCATGATGTGCAGGTGGGACGGCATCTCGGCGCCCCCGAACAGCTGTGCGCGCGGCGCGAACCACTCGACCCGCGACGCCTCGATCAGCCGCTGCCGCACTGGCTGCGGCAAATCGCCGAGAAGCGGAAGATCCGCAGGAGCGCAGCCCAAACGATTGGAGCGCTCGACAATCGATATCTGGTCCGCGACGCTACTCATGCGCGCCAGACTTGTCGTCAAATTCGCGACCGGTGGCAACCACCCGTGTTAAGAAGCTGCGACGTCGGCCGATTTTACCGCCTCGCTGACAGCCTCATAGAGCCGGTCCAGCACGCGGGCGGTCTCCAGAAGGCCGACGGTGGACCCTTCGAACCGCTCACGCGCAGCGAGCTTCCGCACCCATTCGACCGCGGCTCGGCCACCCCAGTCGTCCGGCGACGATGTGAGCTGCTCGCGATTCTGGCCGTGGAACAGTTCGGCCGAGAAATCGAAGAAGGACCCGTTCTCATTGCGCATCGCGGCGCCGCCGGCGGTTCCGTAGAAGCTCGCATCGATAACGGCGTCGCTCCCGGCGTTGAGGTTCCACGAGCAGGCAATGCGCGCCTCGACGCCGTTCGCGAGACGCAGCTCGGCGGTGGCGTAATTCTCGACCTCGTCCGGCCTGGCCGGACGGCCGTCGCGCAGCAATGTGCCGCGCGCGTCGAGCACTTCGGGGAAATCGAACACCCACAGCAGCATATCGACGAGGTGGACTCCAAGGTCGATCAGGCAGCCGCCGCCGGACAGCTTCGGGTCCCAGAACCAGCCGCTCTGCGGGCCATAGGCATTGTGGAAGGTGAGGTCGGCGGCGAAGACCTGCCCGAGCTGGCCGCTCCCTACTCGGTCGCGAATCGCCTGCATGGCGGCCGTGTGACGGTAGGAGAGGTCGACTCCGAGCAAGCGGTCGGCCGCGCGCGCGGCGTCGAGCACCGCCTGTACTTCGGCCGCGTGCCTGCCCAGCGGCTTTTGGCAGAAAACCGCGGCACCGCTCTCGAACGCGCGGATGCATTGCTCGGCGTGAAGCGCGCTCGGGGTCGCGATCACAACGCCGTCGAGATCGCGCGCCAGCAGATCCTCGAGCGAGCGGACCATCGCCGCGCGGGGTGCTAGCTCCCGAGCGCTCGCCACCATCTCCGGATTCGGATCGCAGATCGCGACAGCTTCCGCCTCGCCCGTCGCGAGCATCGCCTCCATGCGGTTGCGGCCGATCCACCCGGTGCCGACGAAGCCGAGGCTGAGCATCAGCCGGTGAGGACGATGGCTTTGACGAAATTGCCCGGGCGGTCGCGGGTCGCGTTCAGCGCGTCGTCCAACTGGTCGAGCGGATAGCGATGCGTGATCAGGTCGGCGGGGTCGATCATCCCCCGCTCCATCGCATCGACTGCCTCGCGCATGCCGCGGACCGATACGGCGGGATCGCGCTCGTGCGCATTTACGACGTCGAAGCCGCGCCAGTTCCATAGCTGCATGTTCACCTGCCGCGGGCCATCCTGGTGATAGCCTGCAATGATCAGCCGCCCGCCCTCGCGAGTCAGCTCGGCGGCGAGGTCCAGCGGCCATTGCTTGCCCACGGCCTCGATTACGCGGTCGCAAAACTTGCCGTCCGTCAGCTCGCGCACCCGCTCGATGATCTGCCAATGGTCGTGCATGCGGATGGTTTCCGCGGCGCCCATTCTGCGCGCGAGATCGAGCGACTCGTCGCGGCGTGAGATCGCGATCACGCGCGCGCCGGCATTGCTCGCGAGCCTGGTCAGGATCGCCCCGAGGAAGCCAATGCCGACAATGGCGACGGTCTGCCCGGACTGGATGTCGCTTCGGCGGAAGATGTTGAAGGCGCACCCGAACGGCTCCAGCGGAAGGGGCTTGTCGATCAGAGCATCGGGAAGCTTCACCAGATCGGACGCATTGGCGAGATCATATTGGGCGTACGCGTGTCCGCTAAGACCACCGACGCGTTCGCCGGGTCGCAGCCCGTCGACGCCTTCGCCGATCGCATCGACAACGCCCCAGCCTTCATGCCCCAGCGCTCCAGCCTCGGTCGGGAAGTGCATCCATTCGGGCCCTTCCCATGGCGTCAGGTTGGATGCGCAGACGCCGCAGCCCTCGAGCCGAATTCGCACCTGCCCCGCGCCAGGCTCGGGCAGCGGAACTTCGTCGATCTTCAACTTACCTGCGCCAGTCAGCACCGCGGCGCGCATGGTCCTGTCGCTCATCGGCTCCCTTCTTCGGCCGCGGACGCCAGGGCCGGAGCGTCGAAATACAGCGGCGCCGCGACCCGGTTCCGCTCGTCGTCGAACCATCGGATCGTCGCTTCGAGCCCCTGCTCGAGGTCGACCCGCGGCTCCCAGCCGAGCAGTTCTTTCGCGCGCGATATGTCGGGCTTGCGCCGTCTCGGGTCGTCCTCGGGAAGCGGATGGTACACGACGCGCGAGTCTGTTCCGGTCATCGCCACCACCATATCGACTAGCCGCTTGACCGTAAGCTCAGTGGGGTGGCCGAGGTTCACCGGCATTCCGACCGCGCGGTCACTGTCCATCAGCCGAGACAGCGCCTCGACCAGGTCGCTGACGAAGCAAAAGCTGCGAGTCTGGGAGCCGT
>JABFXK010000165.1 GCA_013361785.1 Sphingomonas sp. | reverse complement strand
GACACCGACTCCGACTCCGACGCCGTTACCAACGCCGGTACCAACGCCGACACCGACACCGACTCCGACTCCGACTCCGACTCCGGTCCCGGTGCCGACACCGACGCCGGTACCAACGCCGACGCCGACGCCGACACCAACGCCAACACCGACTCCGACTCCGACTCCGACTCCGACTCCGACGCCAACACCAACCCCAACCCCCACCCCCACGCCATCCGGCGCGCGCGAACTCGGCGGTTATTTCGCGCAATGGGGCATCTACGATCGCAACTACAAGGTCAAGGATGTCGATACATCGGGGTCGGCGAAGCTGCTCACGTTCGTCAATTACGCGTTCGGCAACCTCTATCAGAAGAACGGCGGCTACGAGTGCGGAATCGTCAACAAAGCCGAGCCGGGAGCGACGGACCCGAACGCGAAGGACGCCGGCACCGGCGGCGATGCATGGGCCGACTACCAGAAAGGCTTCGCGGCGAACGAGTCGGTCAACGGCACGTCCGACCCGTGGCAATTCGCCTGGGATGACCCGCGCACCGGCAAGGCCGGGCCGCTCAAGGGCAATTTCAACCAGCTCAAGCAGCTGAAGGCCAAGTATCCGAACCTGCGCGTCATCATTTCGCTCGGCGGCTGGACCTGGTCCAAGTGGTTCTCCAAGGCCGCCGCGACGGATGCCTTGCGCAAGCAGCTGGTCGCGTCGTGCATCGACCTCTATATCAAGGGCAATCTGCCCTTCGACTCGGGTTCCAACGCTGGCGGCGACGGCACGGGGGCCGGCGTGTTCGACGGCATCGACATCGACTGGGAATTCCCGGGCGGCGGCGGTCAGCCGTACAACACCGTGGATCCGAACGACAAGAAGAACTTCACGCTGCTGCTGGCCGAGTTCCGCAAGCAGCTCGACGCCATCGGCGCGCAGAACGGCAAGCGCTATCTGCTGACGGTCGCGATCGGCGCGGGCGGCGACAAGATCGCCAACACGGAACCCGCCGAGTACAGCAAGTCGCTCGACTGGATCAACGTGATGTCGTACGACTATCACGGCGGATGGGAAGACACGGGGCCGACCGACTTCCAGTCGAATCTCTATCCGGACCCCGACAGCCCGAACATGAAGTCCGCGCCCCTCAACACCTACTACACGGATGCGGCGGTCAAGACCTTGCTCAACGCGGGCGTGCCGTCCTCGAAGATCGTCCTCGGCGTGCCGCTGTACGGGCGCGGCTGGAGCGGCGTGACACCCGGACCGAAGGGCGACGGGCTGTATCAGAAGGCCACCCAGGCGGCGGCCGGGAAGTATGAGTCGGGCATCCAGGACTACAAGCTGCTCAAGGGCGCGGCCGGCACCGTCCACGAGCATCCGGTGACCAAGCAGTCCTACAAGTTCGACGGATCGACGTTCTGGTCCTACGACTCGCCCACCACGATCCGCGTCAAGAACAACTACGTGAAGCAGTTGAACCTGCGCGGCGAGTTCGGCTGGGAACTGGATAGCGACGCGCCGAACGCCGAGCTTTTGAATGTCATGGGCGAAATCAACAAGTAACCCGGAGGCGGGCGCGCCCGCCTCCACATAACGAACGGGGGAGGAGCCATGTGGAAGCGTTTGACGAACCCCGCAGCAATCGCCGACATCGCGTTCGCCAGAGGGCCGGCCGGACGCGGCGTCAGCCTGCGCCGGCGCGGCTTCACGCTGCTGGAACTGCTGGTCGTGCTGCTCATCATCGCGCTCCTGGCGGGCTATGTCGGGCCGAAGCTGTTCGGCGAAGTCGGCAAGGCGCGCAGCAAGACCGCCGCCTCGCAGATGAAAGGCATCGAAAGCGCGCTCGACCGGTATCGGCTCGACACGGGCCACTATCCGACCACGGAGGCCGGGCTCGGGGCCCTGACCTCGAACGTCGGCAACGCGCCAGGCTGGGACGGGCCGTACATGAGCACCCAGGTTCCGAACGATCCGTGGGGCAAGCCCTATATCTACCGGTCCCCCGGCGAGAACGGCAAGGACTATGACCTGATGACCTATGGCGCCGACGGCAAGCCCGGAGGAACCGGCGAGGACGCGGACATCATCAGCAAATGAACCGGCGCGGAGGCTTTTATGCGATATCGCGTCCGGGTCGACACCGACGGCGGCCAGCAGGAATTCGAGCTCGATGCCGCCGATGACGCGCAACTGCGCGAGAGCGTCGGCGCAATGGGCTTCACCTTCATCGACGCGACGCCGCTCGAGGCGCGCAGGCGCGCGCTGTCGTTGCGCAAGCCGGTGTTCGAGCGCGCGCTCTTCACGCAGGAGCTGATCGCGCTGCTCGAAGCGGGCCTGAGCCTCGTCGAAACCGTCGAGACGCTGCGCGACAAGAGCAAGGAAGGTCTCAACCGGACGGTGCTGCAACAGATCGTCGCCGCGCTTTACGAGGGCGAGCCGCTCTCGCGGGCGCTCGAGCGTCAGCCGGAGCATTTCCCGCCGCTCTACGTGGCGACCGTCGCTTCGGCGGAGCAGACCGGCCATCTGGCCGAGGCGCTCAAGCGCTATCACCACTATGACGCGCGTCTGGCGGCGGTGCGCAAGAAAGTCGTGTCGTCGATGGTGTACCCGTCGATCGTGATTGCCACGGGCGCGCTGATCATCTTGTTCCTCGCCTTCTACGTGATCCCGAAGTTCAGCCAGGTGTTCGCATCGATGAAGGAAATTCCGTTTTCCGCCCGCCTGATGCTCGGCTGGGGGAACCTCGTCCAGGCCCATGGCGGCGTGCTGCTCGCGGGGATCGTGGCGGCCATCGTCGGCGCGGGCTTCGCATTGCGCCGCGAAAAGGTCCGCGGCAGGCTGTTCGCGGCCTTCCTGAGGCTGCCGAAGCTCGCGGACTATCAGCGGCTGTTCGCGCTGACGCGCTTCTACCGCACGCTCGGGCTCCTGCTCGCCGGCGGGATGTCGATGGTCGCGTCGATGGAGCTGTCCGCGCAGGTGCTGCCCGCACAGATGCAGGCCGCGCTCGCGCAGGCGCTCGACGAGATCCGCGCGGGCAAGGCGCTGTCCGGCGCGCTCCCCGCCGCCGATCTGACGACGCCGGTCGCCGAGCGGCTGATTCGCGTCGGCGAGCAAAGCGGCGAGCTGGCCGGCATGGTGACGCGCTCGGCCGAGTTCTGCGACGAAGAACTGGATCGCGCCATCGACACGCTGATGCGCGTGATCGAACCGGTGCTGATGCTGGTGGTGGGCGGCATCGTCGGGACGATCATCTTTCTGCTCTACATGCCGATCTTTCAACTGGCCGGAAGCGTGGGGTAAGGATCGTGGACCCGACACCGGAAATCTCCGCAAAGACGGGCCCCGCCCGCGAATCGCTCCCGCGCCAGCAGCAGATGTGGGAAGACGCGCAGCACGATCCCGAGGACTATCTGCGCGAGGTCACGCAGACGCTCGGCCTGCGGGGCTTCGATGCCCAGGCGCTGGAGGCGCTCGAGCCGCGCTTCGACCTTTTGCCGTTCGGCGAGGCGATGTCGCGCCGCTGCCTGCTCGCCGCCGACGCCGCCGCGCGGCTCTGGTTCCTGCTCGCCGATCCGTTCGATCCGCCTCTGCGCGCCTGGGCGATCAACCGCGTGAAAAAGCCCTTCGCGTTCGCCGTCTGCGTGCCCGCCGAGCTGATGGCGTATCTCGCGCTGCACGAGTCGGCGCATCAGGCGCTCACGCAGATCAACGTCGACAGCAAGACGGCGATGTCGGCGGAAGCGGGGGTCGAGATCACGCTCGCGACGCTCGCCGCCGACGTGCATCCGGTCATCCGGCTCGTCAATTCGTCGCTGTACGACGCGCTGCGGGCGCGCGCCTCGGACATTCACATCGAGAGCACGGCGGGCGGGCTCGTCATCAAGTACCGCATCGACGGCGTGCTGCAGGAAACCGCGTCCGCGCCGGGCGTCGACGTGGCCGAGCAGGTGCTCTCGCGCCTCAAGGTCATGGCGGACCTCGACATCGGCGAGCGGCGCATTCCGCAGGACGGGCGCTTCAAGGCGCTCATCAATCAGCGCGAGATCGACTTCCGCGTGTCGATCATGCCGTCGATCCACGGCGAGGACGCGGTGCTGCGCGTGCTCGACAAGCAGCGCGGCGAGGCGGGCAACACCACGCTGCGGCTGGACGCGATCGGCCACGATCCCGAGATCGTCGAGGCGATCCGCACGATCGCGCACGAGCCCTACGGCCTGCTGCTCGTGACGGGCCCGACCGGCTCGGGCAAATCGACGACGCTCTACGCCACGCTCACCGAGATCAATACCGGCGACGAGAAGATCATCACGATCGAGGATCCGGTCGAATACGAGCTGCCGGGCGTGCTGCAGATTCCCATCAACGAAAAGAAGGGGCTCACCTTCGCGCGCGGCTTGCGCTCGATCCTGCGCCACGACCCGGACAAGATCCTCGTCGGCGAAATCCGCGACGGCGAGACGGCGGGCATCGCCGTGCAGGCGGCGCTGACGGGCCACCTCGTGCTGACATCCGTGCACGCGAACAATGTCTTCTCCGTGCTCGACCGCTTCCTGCATATGGGCGTGGACATGCACAGCTTCGTGGATGCGCTGCTCGGCGCGGTC
>JABFXK010000075.1 GCA_013361785.1 Sphingomonas sp. | reverse complement strand
AAGCGATCATCATCGCGAGCCTGCTCGCATTGCCCGTCATCCCCTTGTGGGGGTTTAGCTCGACCCCGCTCCTGCTCGGGCTCGGTGGTTTCCTGATGCAGGTCGCGGTCCAGGGCGCGTGGGGCATCGTGCCGGTCCATTTGAACGAGCTGTCGCCGCCGCTCGCGCGAAGCCTGTTCCCCGGCTTCGCCTATCAGCTCGGCAACCTGATCGCGTCGAAGAACGCGCCGATCCAGGCCGGAATCGCCGAAAGCCACGGCAACAATTACGCGCTAGCCCTGGCGATCATCTGCGCGATCATGGCGGTGGTGATCGCCGCCTGGACGGCGCTCGGACCGGAGCGGACCCACGCCGACTTCATGGCCGACGCGACCGCCGCACACGAATAGAAACGGCGGCGAAAACTTCGGCCGTTCCAATGCGTTTGTCGGGACGGAGAAGGTTCGCCCGTGTCCAGTTACGCAGCAGCCGAACGAAGCGATCGCTGGAAAGCGATGGTTGCCGCCGTCATCGCCACCGGCATGATCGGAGCCGCGATCGTATCGGGCCTCAACGTCAACATCGTCAGCCAGGCGGTCGAACGGCTGAAGACGTTCAACCTCACCCAGCCGCCGCCTCCGCCGCCAGTTCCGCCGCCGCCGAAACCGCGGCCGCAGCCGCAGATGAAAAAGGCGGCGGGCGCTCCGGCGAAGGCCGCCGAGGCTACACCGATCGTCGCTCCGCCGCCGAAGATTCCGGCGCCTTCGCCGCTACCGGCGGCACCCGTTGCGGGCTCCGGCAGCGCCTCGAGCTCCGGCGCGGGAACATCGGGTAGTGGGACGGGCGCAGGCGGCAGCGGCTACGGGCCTGGCGGCGGCGGCACCGGCGCCTACACGCCGGCGCGCAAGCTGACCAAGATCCCCGACCACGAGTATCGGCGTTTCGCGGCGACTGGGCTCCCCTACGGCACCGTCGCAATCAGCATCCGCGTGAATCCCGACGGCAGCGTCTCCAACTGCCGTGTCGCGCGAAGCAGCGGCAATCCTTCCGCGGATGCGCTCATGTGCCAGCTGACGGTCGAATATGTCCGCTTCAGCCCGGCCCGCGATCCTTCCGGACGGCCCGTCGCGCAGGACGTCACCTGGGTGCCCAACTGGGCACCGCGCTAAATCCGCTCAGCGGCTGGCGACTGAACTTGACGGAGTCGCAGTCGCGTTGCTGCCGTCCGTCTTGGCGACCATCGCTTTGTCGCGCCCGTAGGCGTCGTCGTAATAAGCGATTGACTGGCCGTCCGGCACGGCGGTCAGGTAGGTGATGTAGACCGGCACCGGCTGGTCGAGCCTCACCGGCTCCTCGGTCCCGTGGCCCTCCCAGGTGAGGTCGCGGTGGAACAGCCATTTGCTGAGGCGCCAGGCGTCCTCCAGCCGGACGCAGCCGCCGCTGAAATAGCGGACCGATTCCTTGAACAGGTTCCGACGCGGATTGTCGTGCAGGTAGACGCCGAACTGGTTCGGGAACATGAACTTGATGCGTCCCATGAAGTTGTTCGGGCCGGGCTTCTGCCGAAGCAGGACCTGGACCGTGCCGTCGCGGACACCTTTCCAGTCGATTTTCGTCGGGTCGAGGATTTGCGGGTCCTTCGACCAGTCCGACACCTCCTCATAGCCGAGGCGGTCGAAATATTTGGGGTCCTTGACGACATATTGGCCCACATCTTCCCACGCCAGGTCGGACGGTACGTACCAATAAGGATTGAGCGCCGCATAGCGGATGAAAGCAGTGACCATCGGCGTAGGCCATTTGGTCTGCCCGACCACGACGACCATGTTGTCGACCGGCTTTCCGTCCTCGTACATGAAGAGGCGCTGTTGCGCTGCGTTGACCAGCACGTAGCGCTGCTTGCCCGACGGAAGCGCGCGCGCCCGCTGCAGGTTCACCTCGAGCGTCTCGCGCGTGTGATCGTCGCTATACTTGTGGTCGGCGAGAGCTTTGCGAAGCTCGCCGTAGAATGGGTGCATCCATCCTAGCTGCGACACATAGTTGGAAAGCGAGGGCGCAGCCGCCGCTTCGAGCAGCGCAGCGAGCGGTGTCGGCGGAGTGGGCCTCAGCTGCGGGTCGACATAAGTGATCCCGACGCCCGGGTCCTGGTGCAGGTCGTCGACATAAGCGACGAACGCCTGGCTCAGCGCCTGGTCGGCGCGATCCACGTCCTTGCGCTTGTGCTTGCTGAGCGCCGTCTGGAGCTCGGTTTCAAGTACCGCCGGCTGATACTTGCTCGAGTTCAGCCCGTCGACGCTGGCGGTACTGAGCAGCGAGATAAGCTGTTCCGCGGCATCGCCCGCTGCGGGCGTGAGCCATAGAGGCGCACCATTTCGTGACCTGTAGAAGTCAGCGACCGTCTGACCGACGATTGAAGGCTGAACGTTGACCGCTGCGGGTGCGACCGCCTGCGCCGCAGCCGGCTCCGCCGCGAACAAGGCCGCAGCGCCGAGCATCAGCGCTGCGACCAGTCCCACCTTCTTGGGAAAAGGGTGCACCGGCCGTTGGCCGGTGCACCAGTTACGCAAACTTACCACTTCTTCTCCGATAGATGACGTTCGCGACTTAGCCGCGCTCGCCGCTACGGACCGGAGCCGGAGCCATTGGGGCGGGCACAGTCGCAGCTGCTGGCGCACCTGCATAGTATTGCCCGTTGTAGACGTATCCGTCCACCACGCCGTCATTGTTGCGGTCGGCCCAGATCGCTCCTGCGAGGCCGCCCACCGCAGCGCCGATCACCGCGCCCGCGGGAATGCTGACGCCCGGGAGAACCGCGCCGGCCACAGCGCCGAGCGCTGCGCCGCCGAGGGCGCCGGTCACGACGGCATGAGTCGTCGGATCATAGCCCGCCGGCGTTCCCGGATAATATTGGCCGTTGTACACATAGCCGTCGACATAGCCGTCGTTGTTGTTGTCGGCCCAGACGGCGCCGGCAAGGCCGCCGATCGCAGCGCCGACCGCCGCGCCAGTGATCGTGCTGACGCCGGGCAGAACCGCCCCGGCGACCGCGCCGCCGGCCGCGCCGACCGCAGCACCCGTCGCGATATCGGCATTGGTCCGCGGATTGGCGGTGCACGCGCCAAGCGCGGCTGTACTTGCAAGCGCCACGGCTAGAATGGAAATACGCATCGCTCTTTCTCCCGTTGTGTTGAGCTGCCGGAACATGCGCCGCACGCAGCTGGACCGCCGCGGGGCGGAGCATGTTACAAGCGCAGGAACGACGATTGCGGCTCATCGTTCCGCAGCCGCGACAATAGTGGGGGATCAGGATCGTTTCGGAGGTCGGCCGTTTTTTCCTAAGTCACTGAACAGAAACTGGAAAGATTGAAGCAGAATGAAGGCAACCATTTATCACAACCCGATGTGCGGAACCTCGCGCAAGACACTCGAGATGCTGCGCGATTCCGGATGCGACGTGTGGATCCACGAATATCTCAAGGACCCGCCCGCACGTGACGAATTGAAGAGGCTGTACGAGCGCGCGGGAATCCGCCCCCGCGACGGCCTTCGAGCCAAGGACCCGCTCGCCGAAGAGCTGGGGCTCACGCGCCCCGACGTGACCGATGACGAGGTGCTCGACGCGATGATCGCACACCCGATCCTGATCGAGCGGCCCATCGTCGAAACGCCGAACGGCGTCCGCCTCTGCCGCCCACAGGAGAAAGTGCGGGAGATCCTCTAAGTAAATTCTCCCGGGTAAGCCCGCGGGAGGATAGAATCGCGACATGACTCGGCTCGACCCTCGTCTGCTTCTGCAGGGCTATGCCACCGGCATTTTCCCGATGGCGGACAGCCGAAATGCCGACGAGCTGTTCTGGGTCGAGCCGCGCAATCGCGCGATCATCCCGCTCGACGCGTTCCACGTCTCTCGATCGCTTCGGCGGACGCTCCGGTCGGGCAGGTTCTCAGTCACACGGGACCGCGATTTCGCCGGCGTGATCGCTGCCTGCGCTGACCGCGACGAGACCTGGATCAACGCCGAGCTCGAGCATGCGATGATCGCCCTCCACCGCTCCGGCCACGCCCATTCGATCGAGGTGTGGGAAAACGAGGATCTCGTCGGCGGCCTCTATGGCGTCAAGCTCGGCCGCGCCTTCTTCGGCGAGAGCATGTTCAGCCGACGCACGGACGCGTCGAAGGTTGCGCTCGCCTGGCTGGTGGCGCGGCTCAAGGTCGGCAATTTCTCGCTGCTCGACTGCCAGTTCATGACCGAGCATCTCGCGTCGCTCGGTGCCATCAGCATTCCGCGCGAGACTTATTCGGCGTTGCTTTCGACGGCGCTCGGCGGCCGAGCGGCGGCAGGTTTGGATGCCGGCTTGGCCGTGACTGACGGTGGCCCCGCCGACTTCGCGGCGCTCGACAGGTTGCTCGAGCTTGCCGGCGCCCCGGCCGGCGCTGGCGGTCCCGCCGGATACGTCATCGCGCAGCTCTTGGGCCAGACGTCGTAGATCGGGTGCTCGACCACATTCAACGACGGCGATTCCTTGTACAGCCAGCCCGAGAATATGCGGCCCCAGGTCTTGTCCGGCTTTTGAACGTCGACCTGCACGAATGCGCCGGTGAGCTTCTCCTCCTCCCACGGCGCGGTCGCTTCACATGCTCGCAGGCGCACGATCACGTCCTTCCAGCGCACGGACTGTCCCGGGCGCAGAGTGACGTTCTGGACGATGCCGTTGCGTTTGTTGAGGATGCCGAGGACCGCGACACGCTGTGCCATCGGGGTCACTCCGCCCTGGCCCGCCGCGGTCGCCGGCGCACGGTTAGCGGCCGGACCGAGCGCGTTCCTCTCCTGCGCGCCTTTGCCGCACGCGGTGAGCGCGAACGCAAGAAGAAGTGGCGCAGTAAGCCTTTGCACGCTTATTCGGGAATCCACGGCTCGTAATCGCCGGTCGACGCGGGCCGGATGCGGCCGCTTCCAAGGGCTCCGTCGGGCCGGAATGCCTCCATCGTGCCGGTGAGATTCGGAGTCGGCTTCTTCTGGAACTTGCGCACCGGCGGAAGGACCTTGGCCGGCAGATCGTCGATCGTCCCGCGAAGCCACAGCTGCCAGTCGGGGGGTACCCGGCTGCCGTCGTTGCTGCCGTTGTAGATCACCCAGCGGCGCCACGGCCTTTTCTTGTCCTGGTAATAAAGATTGCCTTCGGGGTCGCGCCCCACTTCATTGCCGAAGCGGCGCGACCAGAGCGCCGTGGCCCACGTCGCCCCGTTCCACCAGGTGAATGTTTTCGACCAGAAACCCATGGGGTTGCGCCTGTGCCAACTTCCTCCCTTCGCCGCAAGGGAGGAGCCTTCGCCTAACCGCGCTCCGGTCGCAGTGACGAATCCTTGCCCCAGTCGACCTTGTCACCGGGCTTGATGCCGAGCTCCGCCGCTCGCCCGCCGCGAATCTCGAGAACAGCGGCGACCGGCTCGCCCGCCGGGAGCGGCGTCTCGTCGAGCGCCTTGGCCCTGGCAATTCGAGCGATAGTCCCGTTTGCCCTGATGAAGATGATGTCGAGCGGGATGAGCGTATTCTTCATCCAGAAGGAGATGTCCTGCGGCGGGTCATAGGGGAAGATCATCCCTTGATCAGGCCCCAGCGACTTGGTGAACATCAGGCCGCGTTCCTGCTGATCAGGGGTCTCGGCGACCTGGACGGTGAAATGATGCGTGCCCGTCGCCGAGCGGATCGTCAGCGGCACCTGCGTGAGCCCCGTCTGAGGTGTTCCCTGTTCCACCGGCGCATTCTGGGCCGGCGCCTGCGCGCTGCACGCTGTGAAAGCCGCGAATGCGAGCGCTAGAGCTCCAACGCGTCGGACCCGCGCAGCTCGACGGCGGTCAGGCCCTTCGCGCTGGGCGCGATCCGCGCCTCCAGCTTCTGCCCTGGCTGGAGCTCGGGCAAGTGGGCGGTCCGTACCGTCTCCATGTGCACGAAGACGTCCTCGCCGCCCAGCTCGTCCGGACGCTTGACGAAGCCATAGCCGCGAACCCGATTGAACCATTTGACCTCCACCGGCTCGAACTCGCCGGCGGCATCCGCCAGCGCCTTGCGGTCAGCCCGCTCCGACGCAGGAATGGACGAGCGCGGCTGCTGGGGCAAGGCCGTGCTGAGGTCGATCGACAGGATGCGCTTGGCCTGAAGACCGCGCTCGAGTCGAACCGGGACGCATTCGATGATCGCCCCTTCGGGAACGCTCCGGCGTCCGTGCTCGCGCAGAACGCTGAAGTGGAGCAGCACGTCACCGTCCAGCTCCTCGCTCACCAAGAATCCGAATCCGCGTGTCGCGTCGAACCACTTCACGCGCCCGGTGACCGGCGGGAGCTCCGCCTCGGGCGAATCGATTTTGGACACCACGGCGGGCCGTACCTTTTCCTCGGCCAATTGGACTGACGCGCTTACCATCCGATGCTCATTAACATGGCTGAGAGTGTCGGCAAACCGACTTTAGCTAGCCTTATCTTTCGTTAGCGGCAGATCCGCGACTGCTCACGAAGCTCCTCGATGTCCACTATCGCGCCGGGGCGGAGAGCCGCGATCGCGCGGGCGAGTGCGAAAGGGTGACCGGCGCGCACCATCGCCGAGATAGCCTTCTCGCGTTGCCTGGGGTCGGAGGCGTTTGCTGCATAAGGGCCGATCCGCCGCCGCTCGGCGAATCTGAGTGCCGAATCCACTGCACGAGCGTCGGCATGGTCGCGCGCTTCGGCGCCGTCAGCCTCATCGATCCCGGCCAGCCGGAGCTTTTCATCGAGCCTCCGCTTGCCGTACCCGCGGCTGCTGAGCGCCTGCGACTTGGCAAGCGCATAGGCCGCATCGTCGACATAGCCGAGCTCGCAAAAGCGCGCCGCCAGCCGATCAAGGTCGGGTTCAGCCGAGTCACTCCATCCCCGTTCGCGGATCTTGCGCGCGAGATAGGCGCGGAGCTTCGCTCGGCTGGTCGCGTAGCGGCCGACGTAGCGAAGCGCGAGTTCCGCTAGCCGCTTGGAGTCGAGCGGAGGGGGTCGGCGCAGGGGCCTGGGAGGTGCCATTGCGCCGTTTTTGTGCCACACTCGCCTCCCATCAGGAAAGCGCCGCCGGCGCAGAGGCGCGGGCGCAAGAGATGAACAGCCAAGGAAGGGACGGCGTGCTCGAACGCAACGCCTCAGTGAAAGACGAACTTGCCCCGCCGGGCACGACACCGACCCTTGACAGCTTGCCGCGTCGAATCGCCGACTTCGACACGCTCGGGGAGGCGCTCGACTATGCCGCCAACGGCCGGTGTGGGCTCAACTTCCACGACGCTCGCGGCACGCCCCAGCGCAGCTATACTTATGCGGAGCTTCGAACAGACGCCCTCGTCCATGCGCGCCGGTTCCTCGCGCTCGGAGTGAAGCCGGGCGATCGGATTGCGCTGGTGGCCGAGACCGGCGCCGATTTCGCCGCCTGCTTCTTCGGAGCGGTCTACGCCGGAGCGCTCCCGGTGCCGCTGCCGCTTCCGACCAGCTTCGGCGGACGCGACGCTTACATCAACCAGCTCTCGATGCAGCTGAAGAGCAGCGACCCGCGCCTATTTCTCTATCCGACCGAGCTCACCCATTTTTGCAAGGATGCGGGCGAGAAGGTCGGAGTGTCTTCGCGCGATTGGGAGTCCCTCGCGGATGTCGAACCAGCGGGCGGCGATCTCCCGACCGCCGAGCCTGACGACATCGCCTATCTCCAATATTCGAGCGGCTCGACGCGTTTTCCGCACGGCGTCGCGGTCACCCATCGGGCGCTGCTCGGAAACCTCCACGCCCATGGCGTCGGACTCAAGGTGCAGGATGACGATCGCTGCATTTCGTGGCTGCCCTGGTATCATGACATGGGACTCGTGGGCTGCTTCCTCTCGCCCATGTCGCTGCAACTCTCGGTCGATTATCTGAAGACCGAGGATTTCGCGCGGCGACCGCTCGCGTGGCTCGACATGATCACCCGCAACCCAGGCTCGACAGTCAGCTATTCGCCGACGTTCGGCTACGACATCTGCTCGCGCCGGATGAGCTCCCAGACGCGCGCCGAGGACCGTTTCGACCTGTCGCGCTGGCGTATCGCCGGCAATGGCGCCGACATGATCCGCCCGGACGTGATGCAGTCCTTCGTCGACTGCTTCGCCGCTGCGGGGTTCAGGGCAAGCGCATTCTGCCCGAGCTACGGGCTTGCCGAAGCCACGCTCGCCGTCTCGCTGATGCCGCCCGGCGAAGGCATCCGGGTCGAGCTCGTCGAAGAGAATGAGCTGTCCGGCTGCGCCCCGGGGCAAGCGGACCAGCCCAAGCGCTATCGCGCGGTGGTGAACTGCGGCCGGCCGGTGACCGGAATGGAGGTCCAGGTCCGCGGCTCCGACGGCGAGCTCCTGCCCGACCGCGGCATCGGCCAGGTCTTCGTTCGCGGAACCAGTGTCATGCACAGCTACTTCCGCGACGAGGAATCGACCCGCGCCTGCCTGAGCCCCGACGGTTGGCTCGACACCGGCGACATGGGCTATATGTCGAAGGGCTACATCTTCATCGTCGGCCGCGCCAAGGACATGATCATCATCAACGGGCGCAACCATTGGCCGCAGGACATCGAATGGGCTGTCGAGCAGCTGCCCGGCTTCAAATCGGGCGATATCGCGGCATTCGCGATCACCGGCCCGTCGGGCGAGGAAACGCCCGCGGTTCTCGTCCACTGCCGAGTGTCGGACAATGAAGAGCGCGGTCGCCTTCGCGACCAGATCCGCGAGCGCGTGCGCGCCATCACCGGGATCACGCCGGTGGTCGAGCTGGTCCCGCCGCGGACGCTTCCGCGGACCAGCTCGGGCAAGCTCTCGCGGGTAAAAGCGCGGAGCCTCTACCTAAGCGGAGAAATCCAGCCCTACGACATCGCCGCCTAGCGGGCGGCACATTCGGGTTTGCGGAGTTCACACGCGAGCTTTCGCTCGACGTCGTCGCTCCGCGCCAGCTCACGAGACCTAACCGCCATCATCAGCTGCTGAAACCTGTAGAGCTTCACGGCGGCGTTGATCGCGCTTTGGTCGTGCAGCAGGGCAGTCCAGTCCATGTTGCAGGGCGGCCGTTGCTTCGGATCTGCCGGAATATCGTAGCGCTCATAGGCGTCGAGCGCCGAACTGATCTGCGCTACGCTTTGCCGCGCGTATTCCAGCTGAGCGGCTCCGAAGGCCTGCATCGCTACGAGGTCGCGGAGCAATGACCGAAGTTGCGGATCGGAGACAATGCTGAGCTTTCCCGACGCTAGGATTTCCTGGGATTCCGTGTCGCTGAAGCTGACGCTCGGAAGCACTGCTCCCAGGCAGCCGAAGCGCGGGCTCTTTGCAAATTCGGCGAGCTCCGCTGGATTATCCTTCGCCCTGATGGCGATTCCGATCTCTTCCATCGACTTCCGGTGCGACCCGATCACGCCGGTGAGCTCATCGATCGCCTTGCGGTTCTCGCTATAAAGCCGCTCAAGGAACTCACGTTCGTCGCGCGCCTGCTTCTGCCGGTCGGCCCATTGGTTGATCTGAAACGCCAGCAGAACGCCGAGCGTGACGACGATCAGCTCGATGGCGATTCCGGTCCAGTCGCGCTCCGCCAGCGCCTTGCGCAGCGAACGCGCGCGGCGACCCGAACGCCATTCAATGTCGGAGATCTGTGGATCATCCATCGACTTCCCCCACGCCTCTCCATTAGCACCTCGCGCTGATCATGCAGCGTGGAATCTCGATCGAGAGGTGCGGCGGAGCTCCAACTCGACGGCTGAATTTAATCATTAATTTACAGCTCGCTGCCCAAAACAGCAGCGCCGAGTGGGAGCAACCGTGATGCAGCGTGCGCAGGCATGGGCGCGGCGTAAGGATCGCCATCCTGTCGAAATCGATGCGATCGTCCAGCGTATCGACGGCAGGAAAGAGCCGGTGAAGCTCAGCAATTTCTCCGACGAAGGCTGCCGCATCGAAGCGAGCGGCGATTTCCACATCGGCGAACGGCTCCAGATCGCGATCCCGCGAATGGGTCACATCAAGGCCCAGGTTCGCTGGGCCATGCCCGGGAGCGCCGGCGCGCGGTTTCTGGCTGAGTCCGACTTCTAGCCGAACGACGTCATTTTGGCTCGCGTCGCGGGCTTCTCCGAAGCGACCGGCTTGGTCGAATCCGGATCGGCCACTGCGAAATCCTCCTCCGCCTTCCAGCTGCCGTCGTCCTGCTTCTTATAGACCGTCAAATAAGAGCCGCTGTCGGTCATCACCTTGCCGGTCTTCTTGTCGGTATATTTCTCGGTGAATTTTCCGCGGGCGTAAGCCATGTCACCCGACCTCGCGACATCGATCTTGTCGCTCGAGAAATGAATCTCGAACGCCGGATCGGTGGACGCGTTCGCATAGATCTGGCGGATTGGAGTTGACCCTTCCATTCCCGCAAAGCCGGGCCCGACGAAATATGCGTCATCGGCATAGTGGCCGACCAGCGCTTCCGTATCCTTGTCCTTGAACTGCTTGTTCCATTTGGTCTCATCGGCCTGAATCGCCTGCTTCACGCTGGCCGAATTCGAACCGCCTTGACCCTCCTTGGCGCAGGCGCCGAGCGCCATCGTCATCGCCGCCGTTCCAAGCAGCGCGATCGAAATCGAAGTCCGCATTGCTGTCCCCCCTGTTGATCAGAGGAGTCGGAACCAATCACCATTCGACCGGCCGCGCAACTGGCAGCGGTCCGCGCGCGTCCGCTAGCGCGCCGCCGGAAGCATACGCCCGAGCACTCGGTCGTGCAGCTTGTAATGATGGTAGAGGGCGGCAAGCGCATGGCCCAAGGCGATGATCACGATCGCCCAGGCGATGTATTGATGGGATTCGGCGATCAGGTGGCGTGTCGGACGCTCGAGTTTGCCGTACGGCCCGGGACTCGCGAACAGGCCGAAGAAGCTCACCGCATGGCCCTGCGCCCAGCGCCAGGCGAAGCCGAGCCCCGCCTGGATCACCAGCAACACGTACAAGAGATAATGCACGCTCTTGGAGGCGAGCTTCACCCACGCGCTGACGATCGCCGGCCGCTGGTGGCCGGGCATAAGCCGCCACACGATCCGAGCGATGATCACCGCGGTCAGCGCCACGCCCAGCGATATGTGCAGGCCCTGCATTTCACGCGTGGTCGCTTCGGGAAAATAATCCCAGGTGACGCCGAGCAGGAACTGGATCACGACCAGGATCGCCGTCGCCCAGTGGAGGCCGACCGCGACATCGTCATAGTTCCTCCCGACATCGCCGGCGGCGATACGGTTCGCCGTATCGAAAGCGTCTCTGTCGGCCATTCCAGTTCGGTTACGTCCGAGAAGCTGCAATCCCGCTGAACGGTCCGAGGTTCCAACGGCTTGCCCCCGCGGCGGCCGGCATGCGAAAGCGCGCCGCCGAGAGGGAGTCGCATGAATCTCCGCAAGTTCGCGTTTGTTGCCGCCGCCTTGGCACTCGCCTCACCGGTGCTTGCGGAATCCCGCGTCCAGCCGGCCGTCGAGCCGGGCGGCGACATTCCCAAGACTTTCCATCCGACCGTCCCGCCGATCCCGAAAGGCGGAGACATCCCGCAGCGCTTCACCGCGCCGCGCTCCGAATTCCAGTACGTCCGCCGCGAAGTGACGATCCCGATGCGCGACGGGACAAGGCTTTACGCGGTGCTGGTCCTGCCGCGCGGCCGGGGTCCATTTCCGATCATGCTCGACCGCACTCCCTATTCGGCGGACAAGGCGACATCGCGGGGGACGTTCGGCCCTCTTCCCGAGAACATCCTTTCGCCGCTCGCCGCCGAGCTCGTGCGCTCGGGCTATATCGTCGCCTACGAGGATGTGCGCGGGAAGTACAAGTCGGGCGGCGATTATGTGATGAACCGGCCGCTGAAGGGGCCGCTCAACCCGACATCCGTCGACCATTCGACGGACACTTGGGACACGATCGACTGGCTGGTGAAGAACGTGCCGGAATCGAACGGCCGCGTCGGCACCTTCGGCACCAGTTACGACGGCTTCACCACTTTGATGAGCCTCGTGAACCCGCATCCGGCGCTCAAAGCCTCGGTGCCGATGAATCCGATGGTCGATGTGTGGAAGGGCGACGACTGGTTCCACAACGGCGCCTTCCGGCAGGAGATGATCAGCTACGTCTACGGCCAGACCGCGACCAAGAGCTCGAGCGAGGACTGGTTCAGCAACGCTTATGACGATTACGACACGTACATGCGCTACGGCTCGGCTGGCGCCTACGGCCAGGCGATGGGCATGGAACAGCTGCCCTTTTGGCTGCGCCTCACCGAGCACCCCGCCTATGACGAATATTGGCAGGACCAGGCAGTCGACAAAATCTTGGGAAGCCGGCCGCTGACGGTCCCTACGCTTCTGGTCGGCGGCGAGTGGGACCAGGAGGACATTTACTGCGCTCCGGCGGTGTTCCTGGACGCGAAGGGCAGCGACAACGGCAACCTCCATTTCGTGCTCGGCCCCTGGTATCACGGCGAGGAGAATGGCGCCGCGTCGACGCTGGGCCCGCTCGACTGGGGCTCGGATACCGGCAAATGGTTTCGGCAGAACATACTGTTCCCGTTCCTCGACGAGCATCTCAAGGGCGGGCCGCCGGCGAACATCGCCCGCGTCACCGCGTTCGAGGTCGGCCCCAACCAGTGGCAGCGGCTGCCCGACTGGCCTGCCGCCTGCGTTAGCGGCTGCCCGGCAAAGCTCACGCCTTTGTTCCTCCGCCCCGGCCGCGAGCTGGGCTTCGATACGCCGGCCGTGCAAAGCGTCGATTCCTACGTGTCTGACGCAGCCAAGCCTGTCACCTATCGGCAGCGTCCCAACATCGCGCCCTACAGCAGCGGTTCGAGCTGGCGCACCTGGCTTGAGGACGACCAGCGCTTCGCCGAAGCGCGTCCCGACGTCCTCACCTACGAAACCACGCCGCTCCAGGCGCCGCTGAGCCTGAAGGGCGCGCCTTTGGTCCACCTCGTCGCCTCCACCAGCGGCACGGACAGCGACTGGGTCGTGAAGCTGATCGACGTCTATCCGGCCCAATATCCGCAAAAGGCGGACATGGGCGGCTATGAGCTCGGCATCGCGATGGACGTGATGCGCGGCCGCTACCACGCCGATCCGGCCAACCCGCAGCCGCTCCCCCCGAACCAGCCGGTGACCTACACGTTCGCGCTTCCCAACGTCGATTATGTGGTCGAGCCTGGACACCGGCTGATGGTCCAGATCCAGTCGAGCTGGTTCCCACTCTACGACCGAAACCCGCAGACCTTCGTCCCCAACATCATGTTCGCCAAGCCGAGCGACTATCGCCCAGCGACCCAGAAGGTGTTCAGTGGTCCTGCTGGGACATGGATCGGGCTGCCGGTCGTCCGCTGAACCTTGCGCCGGCCGTTCTCCCTAGCTACCTCGCGCGTCTGGCGTAGGAGTGTAGCTCAGCTGGTAGAGCATCGGTCTCCAAAACCGAGGGCCGGGGGTTCGAGTCCCTCCACTCCTGCCACTGCAAC
The DNA here is from genome assembly GCA_013361785.1 of Sphingomonas sp. GTDB lineage: Bacteria > Pseudomonadota > Alphaproteobacteria > Sphingomonadales > Sphingomonadaceae > Sphingomicrobium. The sequence goes on along the minus strand of JABFXK010000075.1, from coordinate 3,054 downwards.
CTTGAAGACTCAGCCGCGCGACGCTAAGTGACCTGCAGCCCCGCCGGCCGACAGGTCCGCGGGGCGCTTTTCTATCCGCAAGAGAGCATCGACGAAGTGGCCAAGACTTCCCCGGGCGAATTCATCCGTCAGGTCCGCGCCGAGACCGCGAAGGTGGTCTGGCCGACGCGTAAGGAGACCGTCGCGACCGCGATCATGGTGATGATCATGACCGGCCTCCTCGCGATCTTCTTCACCGCCACCGACGGCTCCTTCAACTTCATCGTCAAGCATTTGCTCAGCTTCCTGGGCTGACCCGAGACTTTAAGGACGGCACGAACAATGTCCCGCTGGTACATCATCCACGCTTATTCCGGCTTCGAGAACAAGGTCCGCGATGCGATCCAGGCGGAGGCGCACCGGATGGGCCTCGACCGCTTCGTCGAGCAGATCGAGGTTCCGACCGAGACCGTGACCGAGATCAAGCGCGGCAAGAAGGTCCAGTCGGAGCGCAAGTTCATGCCCGGCTACGTGCTCGCGCTGCTCGAGATGAACGACCAGGTCTATCACCTCGTCAAGAACACGCCCAAGGTGACGGGCTTCCTCGGCCCCGGCGGCAAGCCCCAGCCGATCCCGGACGCCCAGGCGGCGCGAATGCTCAACAGCGAGGCCGAGGCCGCCTCCGCGCCCAAGCAGAAGGTCAATGTCGATTATGAGATCGGCGATGCGGTGAAGGTCCTCGACGGACCGTTCGCCAGCTTCAACGGAGTCGTCGAGGAACTCGACTTCGATCGCGGCCGGGTGAAGGTGTCGGTGAGCATCTTCGGACGCGCGACGCCGGTTGAGCTGGAGTTCGAGCAGGTCGAGCGCGTCAAGTAGCGCCCCTAAGACTTCGCTAACGCGGTTCGGTTATTTGGCCTCCTGCTCGCCGCCGACGACTGGCTCGGCTAGCGCGAAGCTACCCGGTCCATGCGCGACCACATGCTGACGACCGCGGACGTGGAGGCGGCGATTCTGCGAGGCGTGCTGCGCTAAGCTCTCCCTGGGACCGCAAGTTCTAGGTGGACCGGCCAATGACCGTCTCCTGAAAAGAACTCGCGTCTTTGCAATCGCATGCCGGTTCCGCTATGGGCGCGCCTCCAGCCAAAACTGGATCGTCTGCGGGAGGATGCTTCGGCGTCCGCTTGGACCGCTAAACTTCAACCCGGGCGAAAGTACCGCTTTCGCCCGAATTCGAGAGTGACATGGCAAAGAAAATCACCGGCTATATCAAGCTGCAGGTGCCTGCGGGCACTGCCAATCCGGCGCCGCCGATCGGGCCCGCGCTGGGGCAGCGCGGCGTCAACATCATGGAGTTCTGCAAGGCGTTCAACGCCGCGACGCAGGAGCTCGAGAAGGGCGCTCCGATCCCGACGGTGATCACCGTCTATGCGGACCGCAGCTTTTCGTTCACGACCAAGACTCCTCCCGCTTCGTTCCTTCTGAAGAAAGCGGCGAAGATCCAGAAGGGCGCGTCGGAAACCGGCAAGCAGACCGTCGGCAGCATCAAGCGCTCGCAGCTGCGCGACATAGCCGAAACGAAGATGAAGGACCTCTACGCCAACGATCTCGACGCAGCGACGAAGATTATCGAAGGCTCCGCCCGCGCGATGGGCCTCACCGTGGTGGAGGGCTAACGAAATGGCACAGCTTTCCAAGCGCCAGAAGGCGCTCTCAGCGGTCGATCGCGAGAAGTTTTACGGCGTCGACGAGGCGCTTCAGCTCGTGAAGCAGAACGCGACTGCCAAGTTCGATGAGACGGTCGAGGTTGCGCTGAATCTCGGCGTCGACCCCCGCCACGCCGACCAGATGGTCCGCGGTGTCGTCTCGCTTCCCAAAGGCACCGGCAAAACCGTCCGCGTCGCGGTGTTCGCGAAGGGCGGGAAGGCCGACGAGGCGAAGGCCGCGGGCGCGGACGTGGTCGGGGCGGAGGACCTGATGGAGACGATCCAGGGCGGGACGATCGATTTCGACCGCGTGATCGCCACTCCCGACATGATGGGCGTCGTCGGACGCCTCGGCAAGGTGCTCGGCCCCAAGGGGCTGATGCCCAACCCGAAGCTCGGAACGGTGACGATGGACGTCGCCAAGGCGGTCGCCGACGCCAAGGGCGGGCAGGTCGAGTTCCGCGTGGAGAAGGCGGGCATCGTCCACGCCGGCATCGGCAAGGCGAGCTTCTCCGAGGCCGACCTGGCCGAGAACTTCCGCGCGTTCATGGACGCGATCGTCAGGAACAAGCCGTCGGGCGCCAAGGGCAAGTTCATCCAGAAGGTCTCGGTGACCTCGACGATGGGCCCGGGCGTGAAGGTCGACCTCGAGCAGATCGCCGGCGCCTAAGCGCGACGCAGGGCAGCTCGCTTGCCGGGCTGTTCCTGCACCACCCCTAATGGACGCTTTGCATTTTGGTTCTCTGGCGCAAATTCTTGGCCGCGGGTAAAGCTTCAAATCAGCCCGAACAAGGCGACGAAAGGGGTTCGTTCTTGCGCAAATATCTGCGTGCCGCTGCTGCAGCGGCGGCCATCTCGACGCCGGCGTTTGCCCGCGATGGCTCGATCTACGTGGGGGCCGACTTCGGCCTCATGAAACCACAAGACACAATCATGCAGACCGTGGTCGACTTTGGTGGCATCACCGGAGTGCGGACCAACTCCCAGGGTTTCACGGTCGATTATAAGACCGGCGTCGATGGGGACGTGAATGCCGGTTACGACTTCGGCATGTTCCGTCTCGAAGGCGAGATCGCCTACAAGCGCGCCGGCGTCCACGACACGCGCCTGGACGAGGTGCTACTTGCAAACCTGACTAACGCGACCGCCGCCAATCCGACGCTGACCAACACGAATTTCAACCTCCGCGGCAATACTCACCTGAGTGTGCTTTCGGGCATGGTCAACGCGATGCTCGATTTCGGCGATGACGATTGGGGTGGCTTCGCTGGAGCAGGCGCGGGTATCGCGAACGTGCATTTGTTCGGGGACAGCTCGACCAAGCTTGCGTTGCAGGGCTTTGCAGGCCTGCGTCACGCGATCACTCCGA
>JABFXK010000172.1 GCA_013361785.1 Sphingomonas sp. | reverse complement strand
ATTGGGGTTGCCGAGGTTCACCGGCCTTCCGACCGCGCGGTCACTGTCCATCAGCCGAGACAGCGCCTCGACCATGTCGCTGACGAAGCAAAAGCTGCGAGTCTGGGAGCCGTCGCCGTAGATGGTGATGTCCTTGCCCGAAAGCGCCTGACAAACGACGTTCGACACTACGCGTCCGTCATCGCAACGCATCTTCGGGCCATAGGTGTTGAAGATGCGCGCGATCCGAACGTCAGCGCGGTGACCCCGAAGGAAATCGAACGCCAGAGTCTCGGCCGCTCGCTTCCCTTCGTCGTAGCAGGCGCGCGGCCCGGTGCAGCTCACTGCGCCCCGATAATCTTCCTTCTGCGGATGCATTTCGGGATCGCCATAAACCTCGCTGGTCGAGGTAAGGAGCAGGCGAGCGCCGGTTTCCTCCGCCAAGCGCAGCAGATTCCGCGTGCCGAGCACGTTGGTAAGCATCGTATGCTCGGGGTCGGCCTGGTAATGCGGCGGCGAAGCGGCGCAGGCGAGATGATAGATGTGCGTGAAATTGGTGCGTCCGCCGCGCAGCCATTGCGGCAGATTGTCGATCACGTCGTGCTCGACGAACTCGAACCGCGGCTCGTCCTCGAACGAGCGCAGGTTCTCCGCCCGGCCCGTCTGAAAGTTGTCGACGCAAATTACGTGCGCGCCCTCGCCGAGCAGGCGTTCGCACAGGTTCGAACCGATGAAGCCCGCGCCCCCCGTCACAAGCGCAATCTTCTGGTTCTGACGCTTCACTGATTGCTCCCTGTTGCTGGCGTCGTGAGCCTTCGCTCCGGCGGCTTCTTCGATTGCCCGCTCGAGCTCGCAAGCGCGGTGGGCGGCAGTGTGGCCGGAAAGGATTTTCTCGCGTGCTGCACGGCCGATTGCGGATGCGTCGGCATCCGATGTGAGCAGGTCGATGACCTCCTCGGCCGTTTCGGCGAGAATGATCTCGCGGCGCGGATGGAACAGGTTATCGATCCCATCCCATTTGTCGGAGATCAGCGGCGTCGCGCAGGCGGCGGCTTCGAACAGCCGCACCGACGGCGACCAGCCAGCTGCGACCATGTCGGCGCGCGTGACGTTCAAGGTGTAGCGCGACGCAGCATAGAAGCCCGGGTGTTCGGCCGGCGGAAGATGGTCGATCCGCTCCACATTGTCAGGCCATTCGATCGTGTCCGGATATTGCGGGCCGGCGACGCAGAATTTGAGGTGCGGCAGCTTGCGCGCGGGCTCGATCAGCAGCTTTTCCAGCGTCGGCTGGCGGTCGTCGCTGTAAGTGCCGAGATAGGTGAGGTCCCATTTCTTCGGCACAGCGAAAACCGGGTAGGCGTCCGGGTCGACCGAGCAGTAGAGCGCCCGCGCAATTGGCGAACAGTATTGCCGTTCGATCCGGCGCAGCGTCGGACCGCCCGTGAAGGACAGATAGAGGTCATAGCCGGCGATCAGCTCCGGCGAGAGATATTCAAAGTCCCCGCGCTCGAGCTTGGCGAGCGTCACCGGCGTGTCGATGTCGTAGAAGGCCTTTACGCCGCGCGCATGCTTCTGGACGAAGCGGCCGACATCGACGCCTTCGGGGACATAGGAGCCGACGATCACCGCGTCGGCACTGCGAATCGTATTGCGCCAATGTTCCAGCTCTTCGATCGAATGGTAGAATTCGAGCCGGCAATAATCCGGCTCTGCGATGTCGCGGTGGTTGCGGTACCAGGGAACGTCGCGCTCGAGGAATAGGATGTCGTGGCCGCGCTGGGCGAATTCCTTGAGCAATGCGCGATAGGTCGTCGCGTGGCCGTTCCCCCAGGATGACGAGAGACTGAGTCCCAGGACGACGAGCTTCATGCCGCCACCTCTTCGAGGCGGCTCGCCATTTCCTCGCGAAGCAGCGCGTCGACCTGCCCGCCGCGGTGCGCGTAGGTGTGCTCGGCCAAGACCCGCCGAAGCGCTGCATCGCCGATCTCACGCGCGCGTTCGGTAGTCAGCGAGCGCACATGCTCCGCAACGTCCTTGCCGTCGCGCGCAACCAGCACCTCCTCGCCCGGCTCGAGGAACAGCTCGATCCCCTCCCAGGCATCGGTGATCAGGCAGGCCGCCGCCCCCGCCGCTTCGAACACCCGCGTCGCCGGGGAAAAGCCGATGTTCGCCATGCTGTCGCGGGCGATGTTGAGCACCGCGAGCGGCGTGCAGTTGAAGGCGTTGTGCTCGGTCGTGAAGACGTGGCCGAGGTGCCGGACGTTCTCCGGCATTGCCTTCGATTCCCAGCCGTTGCCGCCGATCAGGAAACTGCGGTCCGGCGAGCTCGCGGCGGCCTCGAGAAAGAATTGCTCGACTCGGCTCTCGCGGTCGGGGAGCCTGTTTCCGAGAAAGGACAGGTCGGCCGCGAAGCGCGGGTCCGGCTCGACAGGATGGTGGGTAGTCGGGTCGAGCGCATTGTACACGGGTACGCAACGCGACGCGCCGAAACCTTCATAGGCTTCGACGACCGGCGGCCCACCGCCGTAGGTGAGGACGAGATCGAGAGATTTGAGCGCGTCGCGGACAGGATGATCGGCGCTGTGGCGCATTTCATCCAGCGTCGCCGCCGCGTCCACGTCCCAGAAAATCTTCAGCGCCCCGGGCCGTGCATTTTCGATGATTCCGGCAATCAGCTCATCGTCGAACACCCCAACGCCGCTCGCCTTGATGACAATGTCTGCCGCGAAGGCTTCGGCGAGTACGTGCCGAAGGCCATCCGTGGTCGCCGGATAGACAACGGACTTCGCCCAGGGCTGCGGCTCCATGTCGCGGTGCTGCTGCCGTTCGTAGGCGTCGGGCTCGTAGAAGGTGATGTCGTAGCCACGGCCGGCGAGGTCGCGCAGCAGGCCGCGATAATAAGTGGCGGCGCCGTTCCACCAGGACGACAACAAGCTCGAACCGTAAAATGCGATCTTCACGCAGCACTCTACAGAACCGGAGCGCGCAGCCGCTCCACGATTGTCATGAGTTCATCGACCCGATGCGCGCAGGTGTGGCGGTTGCGGATCGTCTCCAACCCGCTCCGAACCAGGCTTTGACGAAGCGCTGGATCATTCTTGAGCTCGAGCAGCTCGCGCGTCATTTCGGCGCCGTCGCGCACCATCAGGAAATCGTCGCCGACGCGGAACAGATGCTCCGAATCCTCCCACGGCGCCGAGACGAGCGGGATCCCACAGGCGAGCGCTTCGAACACGCGGATCGTCGGAATGCCCGGGAGCACCTCCGTGTAAAAACGGCGCGGCACGTGCACGGTCGCAAGGTGCTTCGCAAAGACGTCCGCCGCCGCGGCATTGGCGAGCCAGCCGTCATAGCGCGCGCCGAATCGAGCGACGGTCCGTTTCGCTTCGGCGGGGTAACGCACGCCGTAGATGTCGAGCGGGAGCCCGGCTTCGCGGGCGGGTTTGAGCAGGAAGTCGACGATCTCGCGACTGCGCTCGCCGTCGCCCCAATTGCCGATCCAGACGAGCCCTTGGCGGTCCTGCTCCTGAGCCGGCGGATGGAAGCGCCGGATGTCGGCGGCCTCGTGCCAGGTGAATACGCGGTTTGCCCAGCCCCGCCGCTCGTATACGCGCGTGAGCGCGGCGCCAAACGCGAGCACCCCGTCATACGCGTCCAGGTCGTATGCGCGCATCTCATGCGGCGCGGAAACCGCTCGGTGGTGCGTGTCGTGGACCAACCGGGTGAAACGCCCACCGCGCGCGCGCAGCCGTCCGACGGCGGCGACCAGCTCTGAGTCGTTCCATTCGTGGACGATGACGAGGTCCGCACCCCATGCCTGCGCCGCTCCCTCTTCGGGACGCTCGTACGTGCGGGAACTGAGCTCGGGATAAGCGTCGCGGTACGGCTTCAACGCATCGGCGCCGTGATCCTTCAGAAGGTTCGTGAGGCTCCACGCGCCTTCGGGCTCGAGCACCTTCACCTCGTGGCCGCGAGCGATCAGTTCGCTGAGCACGCCGCGCAGGAAATGCGCATTGCCGTGGTTCCAGCACGAGCTCAGCGAATGCGTGAAATAGACAATCTTCATGCCGCACCCGCGATCAGCTGCGGCTGAGTCTCGCGCTCGTAGATCTCGGCCTTGGCTCTCGCCATGCGATCGGGCGCATAGTGCCGCGAACGTTCGCGCGCGCGCTTGCCGAGAGCATTGCGATGCTCGCGATCGATCAACAATTGGTCGATCGCGGCGGCGAACGCCGAATCGTGCGACGGATCGACGAAGACCGCGGCGCCATCCCACAGCTCGCGGTGCGTCGCGATATCGGAAAGGACGAGCGCGCAGCCGGCCTGCGCGGCCTCGAGCACGGACAGGCCGAACGGCTCGTACAGCGCCGCCGAAGCGTAGATGGGGCGCGCGGCGAGCAGGCCTGCAATCCTCGCCTCCGACAGCTCGCCGAGTGTGATCAGATGTTGCGGTGCTACGCTCGCACCATTCGGGCCGTGTGTCGGCCCCGCACCCTGAAACGGCACGTCAATGCGCTTTGCCGCTCGGTCAAGCGTCGCGATATTCTTTCCTTCGTCCCACAGCCGCCCGGCCGTGAACACGAAATCACCTTGCGGAAGCGGACGCACCTCACGCGCAGTGCGGCCATTGTGCACCGTGA
>JABFXK010000042.1 GCA_013361785.1 Sphingomonas sp. | reverse complement strand
CCCCGCAAGCGCCGCGCCGGCAAGCACGACGATGATGCTCGCGCTCAGCACTCCAAGAGTCATGGGGTCCATCACTTCTCCTCCTGCCGGAGCGCTTCGATCTCGCGCGCCAGCTCGTCGTTCTGGCTGTTGATGTGATGATCGATCGCCATCAGCCGGCGGTCGGTCTCGTCGAGGTCGTTGCGCATCGCGTGGACCGTCGGCTTGCGCCTGGATACTTCCTCCATGCGGTCGAAATCGCTCATCCGCCGGTCGCCGATGATCGAGCGTTTCTTCTGCACCGCCAGGTAGATGCCCGCAGCGGCATAGGCGATCAACGCGACGCTGATCGGGATGTGCGTCAGCAGCGGGATGGCGATCCACGCGATCCTGATGAATGTCGGATCGATTCCGAACTTCGCACCCAGCGTCGAGCAAACACCGGCAATCTTCGCGTCTTTGCTCTGCAGCGAGTACGGGTAAATCTTGCGGGCCATCGTCACTTTTCCCCTTCCTTTCTTCTAGTTCGCGCGCGCCTTCAGCGCGGCTTTCATGGCTTCCAGCTCGGCGTCGATGGCTTCCGACGCTTTGAGCTGGTCGATCTCGTCCTCAAGGCTGGTGATCCCCAGCGCATCGCAGCGGCCTTCGGCAAAGTCGGCGCGGCGCTCGAGAAGCTCGAACTTGGCGAACGCATCCTGAGTGCGGCTGCCATGCATGATCTCGCGGGCTCTGGCGCGGGTCAGCGCGCTTTCGAACCGCGCGGCGATCGCGTTCTGGCGAGCACGCGCCTCACGGAGCTTGCCCTGGAGCTTGGCGATGTCGGCCTCGTAGCCGCGAAGCACCTGCTCCATCTGCGTAAGCTCGTCGCGCAGCCCGTCCGACATCTCGGCCGCCTTCTGCTTTTCGACCAGCGCTGCCTTGGCGAGGTCGTCTCGGCCCTTGCTGAGCGCGAGCTCCGCCTTCTCCGTCCAGTTCGCCTGGAGCTCATCGAGCCGGCCCACCGCCCGCCGAATCTCCTTGATCTCGGCGATCGAGCGGGCCGCGGTGGCGCGGACCTCGACCAAAGTCTCTTCCATCTCCAGGATGATCATTCGGATCATCCGCGCCGGGTCTTCGGCCCGGTCGAGAAGCTCGGTCATGTTCGCGGCGAAGATGTCACGGGCGCGGCTGAACACCGGTCCGCTGAACCAGCCGGCGACGGGCGCGAGCCGCGATGCCAGGCTCTCCTGCGCGGTCTCGGGCTGCTTCACCAGCACTGGCGTGCGGACCGGAACCTTGGCTTCGAGGATCTCGAGCTCAGGCATTGACGCTGACCTGCACCGGGTTGGCATTGGCCTGGGCAGGGCCAACCGCCGCGCCGACCGCGATGGTGCTCATGGCGAGCGCCGCGGCGATGGCGACCAGCGTGCGGGTGAGGGGCGACTGCGACGACATTTGAACTCTCCTTTTGCGGGCCCGCCGGTTTGCTTGCGGGCCGATGAACATCCCTAATCAAGGAGCGTGCCAATCCCGGAAAACTGCGGGAAAATGCTGCCTGCACCGCTGCGGCGACGAATTTCCCAACCAAAGATTGGTGGGAAATCCCACGCCTCAGTTGGGAACATTCGCGCTCCGCGGCGCGTCGAGGCTGAGACAGACAAAAGGAGCATGAACGATGATTGGAAAGCTTGCGGCGGCCTGGCTCGGAAGCAAGGCGGCGGGCCCGAACCAGGGCGGCAAGGGCGCGATCGAAGGCTTGGGGCTCGCGTGGGTCGCCGAAAAGGTTTTGCCGACGGTGGCGGCGGTCGCGCTACTCGGATGGGGCGCGAAAAAGCTTTACGACGCGCTCAGCTCGGACGAGCCGTCCTACCCCTCGGAAGCGACACCCTCATCGTCCTGAGCCGGACGTTCGTAATAAGGCTCGACCTTTCCCTGGAGCTTGATCGTCATCGGCTGGCCGAAGCGGTCGCGGCTGCGCCCGGCGGCGACGCGGATCCACCCCTCCGATACGCTATATTCGACGACGTTGGTCTTTTCCTGGCCGTTGAACTTGATGCCGACGCCGCGGGACAGCAGCGCCTCGTCGAAATAGTCGCTGCGCGGGTCGAGCGAGAGCCGGTCGGGCGGCGTATCGGAAGCGTCTTCGGCCATCGGCGGGCCCTAGCTTCGGACCGCCTGAAAGGTCAATGTAAAGTTTCCTTGACTGGACCAGTTGCCGCGTCCGCGACTCCGGACTAAGCGGCCCCGCTGGAGAGGACATGAGCGGCGTTCTTTAATGAGCAATCGGGATCCGAGCCTCAGGCGCAACGCGCCGCACCTCGAGCTGCATGTGCCCGAGCCTGCGTTCCGCCCCGGCGACACGCCCGATTTCTCGTCACTGACGATTCCCGCTGCAGGGTCGACGCCGCGCGCTGACACCGCCGCACCGGCGGCCGAGACTCACCCGCTGACCACTGCTCTCGTCCGGGTCCTCGGCGATGACGGCAAGCCCGTAGGCGCCTGGGATCCGAAGCTCGACGTCGACACCCTGCGCAAGATGCTCCGCGACATGGTCACGGTCCGCATCTTCGACGACCGCATGTACCGCGCGCAGCGGCAGGGTAAGACCAGCTTCTACATGAAGTGCACCGGCGAAGAGGCGATCGCCGTCGCTGCCGCTGCCGCACTCTCCGCCGAAGACATGCACTTCCCGACCTACCGCCAGCAGGGGCTGCTCATCGCCCGCGGCTATCCGCTGACGGAAATGATGTGCCAGATCTATTCCAACAAAGGCGACAAGCTGCGCGGCCGCCAGCTGCCGATCATGTATTCGGACAAACGCCACGGCTTCTTCTCCATCTCGGGCAACCTCGCGACGCAATTCCCGCAGGCGGTCGGCTGGGCCATGGGCGCCGCGATCAAGGGCGACAGCCGGATTTGCATGGGCTGGGTCGGCGACGGAGCGACCGCGGAAGGCGACTTCCACTCCGCGATGACCTTCGCGGCCGTCTATAATGTGCCGGTCATCCTCGCGACGGTGAATAACCAGTGGGCGATCTCCAGCTTCTCCGGGATCGCCGGCGCCGAGCGCGCGACCTTCGCGCAGCGCGCCGTCGGCTATGGCATCGCCGGGCTGCGCGTCGACGGCAATGACGCGCTCGCCGTCTATGCCGCGGTGAAATGGGCGGCCGAGCGCGCACGCTCCAACCACGGCCCGACGCTGATCGAGTTCTTCACCTATCGCGCCGAGGGCCACTCGACGTCCGACGATCCCTCCGGCTACCGGCCGACCAACGAAGCCAAGGCGTGGCCGCTCGGCGACCCGATCGAGCGCCTCAAGGCGCATCTGATAGCGATCGGCGAATGGGACGACGAGCGCCACTCGGCGATGACCGCCGAATGCGACGAGCAGGTCCGAGCCGCGCAAAAGGAATCGGAGAAGCTCGGCATCCTTCCGCAGCAGGGCGAGGACGATATCGGAAGCATGTTCGACGACGTCTATGCCGAAGTGCCGTGGCACCTCGCCGAGCAGCGCGAGCAGGCGGTCGCGGAGGGCGGCGACTAATGCCGACCTTCAACATGATTCAGGCGCTGAACGACGCGCATAAGGTGATGATGGCGCGGGACGAGGATGTCGTCGTGTTCGGCGAGGACGTCGGCTATTTCGGCGGCGTCTTCCGAGTCACCGAGGGCCTCCAGAAGCAGTTCGGCAAGACCCGCGTGTTCGATGCGCCGATCAGCGAGGGCGGGATCGTCGCGACCGCCGTCGGAATGGCGACCTACGGCCTCAAGCCCGTCATCGAGATCCAGTTCGCCGACTACATCTACCCCGGCTACGACCAGATCGTCAGCGAGGTGGCCAAGATCCGCTACCGGACCGCCGCCGAGTGGACGATGCCGATGGTCATCCGCACGCCCTATGGCGGAGGCATCTTCGGCGGCCAGACGCACAGCCAGTCGCCCGAGAGCCTGTTCACCCACATCGCTGGCCTCAAGGTCGTGATCCCGTCGACGCCCTACGACGCCAAGGGCCTGCTGATCGCCGCGATCGAGGATCCGGACCCGGTCGTCTTCTTCGAGCCCAAGCGCATCTACAACGGCCCGTTCGACGGGCACCACGACAAGCCGGTGAAGCCTTGGTCGAAGCATCCAGCGAGCGAAGTGCCGGAAGGCCATTACACGGTGCCCATCGGCAAGGCCGCCGTCGTGCGCGAAGGCGGCGACCTCACCGTCCTCGCTTACGGCACCATGATCCATGTCGCGCTCGCCGCAGTCGAGGAGCAGGGGCTCGACGCGGAGGTGATCGACCTTCGCACCCTCGTCCCGCTCGACCTCGATGCGATCGAGGAGTCGGTCAAGAAGACGGGCCGCTGCCTCGTCGTGCACGAGGCTCCGCGCACCAGCGGCTTCGGCGCCGAGCTCGTCGCACTGGTGCAGGAGCGCTGCTTCTATGATCTCGAAGCGCCGGTCGAGCGAGTCACCGGCTGGGACACGCCTTACCCGCACGCCTACGAATGGGCCTATTTCCCCGGCCCCAAGCGCATGAAGAAGGCGCTAGAAAAGGTCATGAGCGAATAATGGCCAGATACGAATTCAAGCTCCCGGACATCGGCGAAGGCATCGCCGAGGCCGAGATCGTCGCCTGGCACGTCAAGGTCGGCGACACCATCGCCGAGGACCAGCAGAT
>JABFXK010000054.1 GCA_013361785.1 Sphingomonas sp. | reverse complement strand
CCGAGCCGCTGTCGAGGCTCGGGGCCAAGGTCACCGGCGTGGATGCTTCGCCGGAGGTGATCGCCGTCGCACGCGAGCACGCGGCAACCACGGGTCTGCACATCGACTATCGAGTCGCGGACGTGGCCGGCCTCGAAGGCGAATTCGATCTCATTACCGCGATGGAGGTGATCGAGCATGTCGCCGAACCGGCGGTGTTCGTGAACGCGCTGGCGAAGCGGCTTGCCCCCGGCGGGCTGCTGATCATGTCGACGCCGAATGCGACGTCGCTATCCAGGCTGCTGATGATCGTCGTGGGCGAGGGACTCGGTCGGATCCCCCGCGGGACTCACGACTTCGACAAATTCATCTCCCCCGAGCGGATGAAGGCACTGCTTGGTGCGGCCGGACTCAAGTGCGCCGACCTCGCAGGCATGGCTTGGTCGCCGGCTCGCGGCCTTCACCTCAGCGACGACCTCCGGCTGAATTATCTTGTGTCGGCCATGCGCGCTTAATCAGCCTGCATTAACACATTCGATTCGCCGCAGCAGCTCCACTGCCCGCGTTTAACATGGTTAACGGGGCTATCGCTGCCATCCCGCTCGCATCAGCATCCCAAATCGGCAGAGTCGCTGGGGTGGGGTAAGCACATGCGTCCGTTCAATTTCTCGTCGCGCGGAGTCGCGATCGATCTGGGTACCGCCAATACGGTCGTCTATGTTTGCGGCATCGGAATCGTCGCCAACGAGCCGTCCGTCGTCACAATCGAAAGCCGCGATGGCGAGCGACGAGTCCACGCTGTCGGCGACGATGCCAAGCTGATGCTCGGCAAGACTCCGGACTATCTGAGGACTATCCGCCCGTTGCGCGCGGGGGTGATTGCCGACCTCGAGGTCGCCGAGGAGATGATCAAGCATTTCATCCGCAAGGCGCACGGTGGTCCGAGCCGCTTTTCGCGCGGGCCCGAAGTCGTGATCTGCATTCCCTCGGGCGCCACGTCGGTCGAGCGGCGCGCGATACGCGACGCGGTCACCAACGCCGGCGCGGACCGCGTGTCGCTGATCGAGGAACCGATGGCCGCGGCGATCGGCGCCGGCCTTCCGGTCGCCGAGCCGATCGGGTCGATGGTGGTCGACATCGGCGGCGGCACGACTGAAGTCGGCGTCATCTCGCTTCAGGGGTTGGCATTCTGCCGCTCCGCGCGGGTCGGCGGCGACCGAATGGACGATGCGATCGCCTCGTACGTCCGGCGCAACTTCAACCTTCTGATCGGCGAAGGCACGGCCGAACGGGTGAAGCTCGAGATCGGAGCGGCGGTGAGGCCCGGCGACGGCGCCGGTCCGACCACGCGTGTCCGCGGGCGCGACGTCAGCCGCGGAATGCCGGGCGAGATCGTTCTCAGCCAGGCGCAGGTCGCCGAAGCGCTCGCCGAGCCGGTCAACCAGATCGTCAGCGTCGTCCGTGACGCGCTCGAGCATACTCAGCCTGAAATCGCGGCCGACGTCATCGACGAAGGTATCACCCTGACCGGCGGCGGAGCGCTGCTGCGAGGATTCGACACCGTGCTCCAGGATTCGACCGGCCTGCCGGTCCGGATCGCCGACGACCCGATGAGCTGCGTCGCGCTCGGTGCCGGGCAGACGCTCGAGGACAAGGTGCTCCGCGGCGCGCTGATGGCCGCCTAAAAGTCGACCTTATCGTAATGGCCGGGCGGAACGATCACCTCCATCCGCTCGCCCAAGAGCGGACGGAAGCAGGGGCGCGACTTCATCACCGCGTACCAGTCCTTGGTCTGCTTGTGGCCGCGCCAGTCGAGTGCGCCGAGATAATCGATCACGGACAGGTGCGCCGCTGCGGTGAAGTCGGCGAGGCTGAGGCCTGGTCCGGCAAGCCAGCGTCGATGGTCGAGCAGATAATCGAGATAATCGAGATGCTCCGACGCTGTCCGCATCGCCTGGCGCAGGATTCGCGTATCGGGGGCCTCGCGGTTGACGAGGCGCTTCCTCATGCGCTCATTCATCAGCGGCTCGACCGCCTCGCGGTAGAGCTTGAGGTCGAACCATTCGGTCATCCGCCGGATCTCGGCGCGGAGCGCGGCATTGCCGTGGATCATAGGCATTCGATCCACAGTCTCATCGAAATATTCGACGATCGGCTGCGATCCGATCAGAGTGACGCCCTGGTCGGGCTCGACCATCACCGGGGTCTCGCCCGCCGGGTTCAGGTCAATGAACTCGTCGCGCTTCTCCCACGGGTTCTCGCGCACCAGCTCGTGGCCGACGCCCTTCTCGGCGAGGACGAGGCGGACCTTGCGGGAAAAGGGGCAGAGCGGGAACTGGAAGAGCTGCCACATGGCGCGGCAGCTTTAGCGCGTGGACGCCGCCCGTCTAGCGCGCCTCGCGTCAGCGTCGCGGATAATTCCAATCGGGCATGTTCGCGAGCGCGCGTCCAATCGCGGCCTCAGCGCGCTGCAGGTCCTCGGTCACTTCGGGAAGGGCCTGATTCATCGCCCTGATGCCCTGCTGAAGCTTCGGCCTCGCGGCCGCGATCTGCTGGTGCAGGTGGCGGTCGAATTCGGGTTCGTCGCGCCGCGCAAAATCGCGAACGGTCATCCTCCGCTCCGCCGGCGTTGCCCGCCGCCCTTCCATCGCGGCTTTGATGTTCCCGACACGCATGTCGAGTAGCGCCTGCGACAACGATTGCATCGCGTCGGTGAGCCGGTCCGCAGTCGCTGGATCGGTCAGCTCCGGCGGAAGCTGCAGTGCAGGTGGTGGAGCTGGAGGAAAGGGCTGGGCAAGCGCCGGTGCGGCGCAAAGCGACAGTGGAAGCAGGACGAGGCTGGTACGCATTTCTGGCCTAAGCTCCTGATTTTGCGCGAATCAGTTTAGCCGAAGCGCGCCGGAAAATAAATCAGCGAGCGAGCAGCCACATCAGCGCAGCCGCTCCGACCACGATCCGGTACCACGCAAAGGGCGCGAAGCCGTGGCGCGAGATATAGTGAACGAAGGCGCGAACCACGACGAGCGCGACGAGAAAGCTGACGATCAAGCCGATGGCGACTGTGCCGATTCCAACGCCGTGAGCGCCGGCGAGCATCTCGCGGTGATGCTTGGCAAGCTCGAGCGTGGTCGCTCCAACCATGGTCGGGACTGCGAGGAAGAAGCTGAACTCCGCGGCCGTGCGGCGTTCGACGTTGAGCGACAGCGCGCCCATAATGGTTGCGCCCGAGCGGCTGACGCCGGGGATCATCGCCACGCACTGGATGATGCCGATGCCGACGGCGGTGCCGACCGGCATTTCGGCGACTCCGACGATCTTACCGTCTTTCACCAGCCGCTCGATGATGAGGATGCCGATACCGCCGACGATCAGCGCAATGGCGACCACCATTGCGTTCCCGAGCAGCGCCTCGATATGCTTGATCAGGATGAAGCCGAGGATCGCCGCCGGAAGGAAGGCGATGAGGATGTTGCGGACGAAGCGCCAAGACATGGCGTTCTTCTGGAATAGGCCCTCGAGCACCGCCCAGAAAGTTCGCCAATAAAGAACGACGATGGCGAGGATCGCGCCCAGCTGGATGATGACATTGAATGCCTCCCACCTGGCGGCATCGAAGCCGAGCAGTTCGGTGGCGAGGATCAGGTGGCCGGTCGAGGAGACGGGCAGGAATT
The DNA here is from genome assembly GCA_013361785.1 of Sphingomonas sp. Taxonomy (GTDB): domain Bacteria; phylum Pseudomonadota; class Alphaproteobacteria; order Sphingomonadales; family Sphingomonadaceae; genus Sphingomicrobium. The sequence continues at coordinate 1,028 of JABFXK010000054.1, read as the reverse complement.
CGGTCACTCCCTCGACGACGCCGAGGATGATGGCGAGGAGCAGCAGCGGCATTGCTCAGGCGTGGCGGGTCAGGAGGTCGCGGTCAAATTAATCCGCCGCCCGGCGAACTTGCCGCCGCGGTGGAAGCGGCCGAGCCATTCGTAGCCGACGGCAGCGAGCGGAGTCGGCTCGATCCCGAAAGCCTCGAGCCCCGGGAGCTCGCCCGAGGGGACATTGTCGCGCTGAAGCATCATCCACTGGTCGTGTGTGAGCGGCGCGCCCGGGACAAAGCCGAGCTTGGCGATCAGTCCGGTAATGAGATCGGGCATGTGGACCACCTCGGGACGCTGGTCCGTGATCTCGAGGATCGCGTGATGGAGCTCGGCCATGCTCATCACCTGCGGCCCCGCGATCTCGTAGCTGTTGCCGCCAAAGCGGTTGGGGTCGAGCGCGGCCATGGCGATCGCCTTCGCCAGGTCGCGCACATAGACCGGCTGGAAATTGCGCCTGGCGGCAATCACCGGAAGGAACGGCAGCCGCGCCATGGCCGCGAAGCGGTTGGTGAGATCGTCCTCGGGGCCGAAGACCAGCGAAGGGCGGATGATCGTCGCTTCGGGGAAGGCTTTGCGAATCGCGTCCTCGCCCTCGGCCTTGGTGCGGCCGTAGGCCGATTGCGATTGAGTGCTTGCGCCGATCGCGGAAACGTGGACCAGCGCTCGCGCGCCGGCGTCGCGCGCAGCTTGGGCAACGTTGCGCGCGCCGTCGACATGGACCTTGTGCATGTCGCGCCCGAAGACGCCGCAGAGGTTCACCACGGCGGTCGCGCTCTTGACCGCGTTCCGGACGCTGTCGGCGTTGGTGATGTCCGCCTTCTCGAACCCGAACTGGCCGACCTGCGCGAGCGGCTGGAGGAAATAATCGTTGCGCGGATCGCGGGTGGCGACCCGCACCCGGACTCCGCTCCGGAACAGGAATTCGCAGACATAGCGGCCGATGAAGCCGGCGCCTCCGAAGACCGTGACAAGCTGTTCTGAAGGCTCGATCATCG
>JABFXK010000001.1 GCA_013361785.1 Sphingomonas sp. | reverse complement strand
GTTTCCTCGAGGATCGCGCGGCGCGAGACGACGATGTTGCCGCGGCGGCGGTCCATCTTGAGGATCTGGAAAGGCTGCGGAACGTCCATCAGCGGCTGGACGTCGCGGACCGGCCGGATGTCGACCTGCGAACCCGGAAGGAAGGCGACGGCGCCGCCCAGGTCGACGGTGAAGCCGCCCTTCACCCGGCCGAAGATCACGCCCTCGACTCGGTTGCCCGCCTCGAATTCCTTTTCGAGCTTGTCCCAGGCGGCCTCGCGGCGCGCGCGGTCGCGCGACAGCATCGCTTCGCCGGCCGAATTCTCGACGCGGTCGACATAGACCTCGACCTCGTCGCCGACCTTTAAATCGGCCTTCTGACCCGGCGCCGCGAACTCGCGCAGCGGCACCCGGCCCTCGCTCTTCAAGCCGACGTCGATCACGGCCATGTCGTTCTCGATCCCGGTGACGGTGCCCTTCACCACCTTGCCTTCGAAGGCTTCGTTCTCGCCGCCGAGGCTTTCGTTGAGGAGGGCCGCGAAATCGTCGCGGGTCGGGAATGTGGTGGTCGCCATGTTTAACTGTGTCTTTCAAATTCAACGGGCCTGCCGCGTGGCGCGCCACCGTGGCGAGCCTTCACATGCGGACCTGGTTGCATGCACTGCCGCCCAAGCACCGTGCCTGCGGCGGCGTCCTTTGGATGCTGGGCGATGCGGGAGCCCGGACACAAAACGGCGCGTCAGAGTGCCGGTCGTTTGCCGGAACTCTTACGCGCTCGCGAGAAAGCGGGCTGCCGCGAACGACTTAGCGTCCGCCGGACGGCGCGCGCATTAGCTTAGAGGGGGTGTGGGGGCAAGGTCGACGCGGAGTTTTCGATCGCGGAAGCGCGGTAGCGGCAGGAATGGAAGGAAAACGCAACCTTCACACAACGAGACTTGGCAGCATAGTCTAGCGATTCAATCGCGGCGAACGCGCTATGCTGAGAGGCCCACCCTGGAATTCCAAGTGTCTAAATATCTCACAAGCGCCCGTACTATTGTGACACACCTGGCCCAGGCGCTTCGGGCCGACCTCAGTGTGGAGCTTTGGAACGGAGAGGTGCTCCCGCTTGGCCCCGGAGCGCGATCGGACATCAGGATCGTCATCTCTTCCCCGCACGTCGTAGCGCGGCTGCTGCGCTCGCCAGGCCTGATGACGATAGTCGAGGAGCATATCGCGGGCGGAATTCGGATCGTTGGCGGAAGCCCCCTGGAAGCTCTCGGTAGATGGGATCACATGAGAGCTCTTGCGCTGCGGCGGACGCTCAGCCGAAGGACTCTGCTGCGTGCTGCATGGCCATTTCTTTTGCTGCGCGACCGAACGGAGCAGCGACTAACCTTTACCAATCGGGTTCGACGGAAGTTCGGCCGCGGGCGAGATGATGCAGCAATGGTCGGCTTTCATTACGATGTCTCGAATGAGTTCTACGAGCTGTTCCTCGACCCCGAGATGCAATACTCGCCAGGCTACTTCGCGAGTGAGACGACCACTCTGGCCGAGGCCCAGGTGGCAAAGCTTGACCGGATATGCCGCAAGCTCGAGTTGAGCGGAGACGATTGGCTGCTCGACATAGGCTGCGGCTGGGGCGGCCTCGCCTGCCACGCAGCGCTTCGGTTCGGCTGCCGCGTTCATGGTGTCAGTCTTTCCAAGGAGCAGCTGGACTACGCGCAAGCGAAGGTCGACCGCCTAGGCCTAGGCAACAAGGTCACGCTGGAGCTGAAGGACTTCCGCTCACTTAGCTCTGCCGGTTTGTACAGCAAGATCGTGCAGGTGGGCATGTTCGAGCACGTGGGAATTGATAACCACGACGCTTATTTCCAACACGTCCATCATCTTATGAGGGAGGGAGGCCTATACCTCCATGATGCGATCACAAGACGTGCGCCGAGAAACTTGAAGACCTTTCGCGATTCTACCCCCTACATGCGCGTCATCAATCGCTACATATTTCCGGGAGGTGAGCTGGATTATGTGGGCCTGACGATTACGAATCTCGAGCGACACAACTTCGAAGTCCGGGATGTCGAGAGCATGCGGGAGCATTACTATCTCTCGCTCAAGAACTGGAGCGAAGCGCTCTATAGCCACTATGCCACGGCCGAGACTCTGGTCGGAGCGGATCGGGTACGGCTTTGGCTCTTGTATCTAGCACTTAGCGCGATGGGGTTTTGGAGAGGCGCGATCTATGATTTCCAGATCGTCGCTCGAAAGCGCAGCACAGGTTTGGCAGGCCTGCAGGTCGGCCGAGCCTAGATAACTGCAGCAGCTGCTACTCGGTCAGCGGCGGCCTGTTGTTGTGGCCTCCACATAGGCTGCGATTGCCGCGGTGACTTCATCAAGTGTGCCAACCGCGATCGGGCAGGAATAATGGTAGGTCGCGCCGGCGTGAATCTGCGCTTCACCGAATACGCACGACCATTTCGCGGTCGCGCCACCCGCCGGAAAGTAAAAGTAAGCGTAATAAGCGTGGTCGGGATGGGCGCCGGTGATTGAGCGCGAGAATACGCCCATGGCGTTTCGGCCATCCGGCGTCGCGATGATTACCGGCTCGGTAGTGCGTCCCGCCTCCGGGCCGGCTGCAAGCGGCTGAAGATGCCGAGATTGGGGGTCAAAGGAATAGAAGCTGCGGAAGGACCCAGGCAGGTAGCCGGTGAGTGCCTCGATGCTCGCCGATTGACGTGTTTCCGGGAATGTGATGCTCACATCGACAATCAACAGGTTGGGAATGGACGGGCCGTAGAAGCGCGTCCGGCGGTCGATTAGATAATTCGACAAGATGCTGTTGTTCTGAGCGCCAGTCTCAGCGCGATACGGGCTGCACGCTCGTCCATAGGCTTCGCCGGGCGAGAGCCAAAAGGCGCCTTGTGTTTCGGTTCTCAGCACATTGCCAGAAGCGGACAGTTTCCTAATGACGCTCGACGTCCCGTGTGACGCATCGTCAGCCCTCGAACCCGCTTCAGTGGGGTTGAAGCACTCTCCGAGGTTGTCGACTTGGACAGCGGTCTGGATCTGTCGCCCGTGATCGTGATTGTCCACGTACTGCACACCGCGGAAGACGAGCGAATCGATCGCTCCCGCGTGAATGCGCGGGTGCACGGAAACAGTGAGCGGCGCGCCATGTACCGCGGTGCTGATCGAGGCCTCTTGAGTGCTTGCCGGACGGACGGCAAAGGAAGCGGCGACTAATGCAAAGGTGATCGCCGGCAGGCTAAGGATTGTTCGTCTGGTCACCAGAGAGACGTATACGCGCGCAGGTGAACTCTTGGTGAGTGAGCGCGGTAGTCGGAGGGCAGCTCTCACCAGGAAACAGCATGCCACAACTGGTGCAGTGTCCGCGGTGGCTTGCGGCCGCCGGTAAGTCCACTGCTCCCGCGACGTCGATAGGAATTTTCCTATTGCAATAGGCGAACAGATGGAGAACAGTGCTCCTTTGGAGTCGCGTGAGATGCTCGTCCTCGATCCTGCGTTCCTGATCGCGCTGGCAGCGCTGATCAGCAGCTTGTCCGCGTTCGTCTGGTCGGTGCGGCGCAAGCCCTAGCGGCTGCGGCGGAGCTTCGCCGGAATTGCCTGACCTTCTCCAGCGGCGACACCGCCGCCGCTCATCTTGAGGAAGCTGCGCACGGCATCGCCCGAGATCGCGCGGCCGTAGAGCCAGCCCTGCGCCTCGGTGCAGCCGAAGCGCTCGAGCGCGGCTCGGATCTGCTCCGATTCGACGCCCTCGGCGCTGATCGGGACGTCGAGCGTGTGGCCGAGGCCGGCAATGGTGTTGACGATCTCGGCCGTGCGCTGGCTCTTCACGATCGTGGTGATGAAGCTCTTGTCGATCTTGATGCGGTCGAGCGGCAGGCGGTTGACCTGCGCCAGGCTCGCATAGCCGGTCCCGAAATCGTCGAGCGAGATCCGGACGCCGACGTTCTTGAGGCTCTCGATGATGGTCAGCACCTGCTGGCGGTCCTCGAGCAGCGAGCCTTCGGTGATCTCGATCTCGAGCCGGTTGGCGGGGAAGCCGGTCGCGGCCAGCAGCTTCAGGATCTGCTCGGCAAGCGTCGGATCGCGGAACTGGATCGGCGAGATGTTGACCGCGAGCTTGAGGTGCGCCGGCCAGTCGCGGGCCTGCCGCATCGACTGCTCGATGATGCTGAGCGTCAGCGGGCCGACGAGGCCGGTACGCTCGGCCGCCTCGATGAAGCTCTCCGCCTCGAGCATCGAGCCGTCGGGCGAGCACCAGCGCGCGAGTGCCTCGAAGCCGACGATCTCCTGGCTGGCGAGGTCGATCAGCGGCTGGAAATAGGGCACGAACTCGCCGTTGCGGATGCCGTGGCGGATGTCCTCCTCGAGCTTCAACCGGTCGGACAGCTCGAGCTCGAGCTCGGCGTCGAACCAAGCGAAGGCGTTGCGGCCGCCGCGCTTGGCCGCATAGAGCGCGACGTCGCTTCGCCGAAGCGCTGTTTCCTCGTCGTCGCGGCGCTCGATCCGGGCAAGACCGATGGAGGCGGACGCCTGGACCTGCGCGCCGTCGACCAGCACCGGGTCGGCGAGATGTTGCTGGATGCTTCGAGCGACCCGCTCCGCCTCCGCATCCTCCGCGCAGCGGAAGAGCATGGCGAATTCGTCGCCGCCGGTGCGGGCCGAGCACGCGCCCGCGGGAGCGCTCTTCTCGAGCGCAGTCGCGACGGCGCGGAGCACGCGATCTCCCGCGGCGTGGCCGTGGAGGTCGTTGATATGCTTGAAATGGTCGAGATCCAGCAGGAGCAGGACGCCCGGAGTCCCGGCCATGAGCATCTCTTTCAGCGCGCGCATGAGCTCGCGGCGGTTGGCGAGGCCGGTGCCGGGATCGGTATTGGCGTTCTCGCGCGCGAGCCGGTCGGCCGCTTCATAGGCCTCCAGCGCTTCCTTCAAGTCCTTCGAGCGGCGCCAGCCGAACAGGATGATCGCGATGTTGAGCAGGAACGCGACCTGCAGCGTGCCCGACGCATCGACCGGCGGTAGGCCGGCGAGGGCCTCCGGCACGATCCTGCTGCCGATCGCGACGAACAGAAGAGTCGCCGCGATGGTCGCGCACGTGGTGATGATGTGGCTGCTCGCGATCCGAACCGCCTTAGTCCTTACGCGCTTCACGTTGGGGTCCACTTTCTGCCTCGGCGCGATCATGGCGAAGAGAAGTGAAAATAGTCCTACATCGGCTGCGCCCGTCGCTACGCGTGACAGGACGCAGTGCTTTGCACTTTCGCGCGAGGTCGAGCGTTGGCGTCGGATGATCCGGGCTTTGGGCCTTGCAGTCGCGGACCTCGGCAACCGCCGTGTGCTTGCGATCATGTTGCAGGCGGCGGCGATTTCCCTGCTCGTCTTCATCGTCCTCGCGGGCGTGCTCGTTTGGCTGCTGTCAGGCGCCGATCCGTGCGCATTCGCAGGGGTCGGGTCTTGCCCGCTCGACACCGGCAGCGGCATCGCCGGGGCAGTCGTGTTGACCCTTCTCGCCGCCTGGTTCCTCTATCCGGCGGTCGCCATTACCGTCGTGACGACCTTCGCCGACCGGATCGCGCGCGCGGTCGAGGAGCGGCACTACCCGGAAGCCGCGAAGGAGGTTCGGCGTACCGGAACCGCGGAAGGGCTGCTTATGGGATTGAAGTCCGCCGGGCGGCTCCTCCTGTTCAATTTAGTCGCCCTCCCGTTCTATCTGCTCTTGCTGGTGACGGGCGTCGGGCCGTTCATTCTCTTCGTGATCGTCAACGGCATCGCCTTCGGCCGCGATATCGGCGAGCTGGCGGCCGCGCGCCACGGCGACAGGCTTTCGCGACGAGCGTGGCTGAAGCAGACTCGCGCCCAGCAGCACTTCATCGGGCTGGTGGTGAGCGTCCTCTTCCTCGTCCCGTTCGCCAATCTGCTGGCCCCGGTGATCGGGACGGCGGCGGGCATTCACCTGTTCAACGGATCATTCTGGGGGATGAACCCCGACAAGAGACGAGTTGCGGCGCAAGAATCGCGCAATTCGGCCGCTGGAGTTGGGAACCGTCGGAAAGCGGACCTTCCGCGGCCACGAGGATGAAATCTGTTGGCGTTCGCTGCGGATCAGCTGACGCTTAGATCAGGCTGTTGTTCTGAACGTAGATGCAAATCCCGACGAGGAGCGCGACCACCGCTGCAAGCACCCCACCGGCGATCCACAGCGCAAGCAGGCTTGCGGTCGAAACGAAATATACAGCTCCCGCAGCGAGCAAAGCGTAGACGACATAGCGCAGCACAGGACTGCCGGACTCCTGTGTCTGTGGCTGCGCGATTTGGATGTCGCGACTATCGAAGAGCAGGACATGCGGTTCAGGCTCGACGGGCTTCGCACGTTGGATGCCGATCTGCTCTCGAACCGGCTTTGTCAGCGGATGGTGGAGGGTTGCGCCGTCAGGTGTCATGACATGTCCCCAATGTGTAGGGAGCCGCTCACGCGACTTCTCTTGTCCGAGCTTCTGGTTCCTCGACTCGGGCATCGCTCGCGGGCCGGCCACTCCTGGCCAGCAAGTCGATACCCGGAAGGTCGGCGCGGCGGATCGGAGGCACGAGCACTTCCCCGGCGAGGATTTTCGCGCGCAGCTCCGTTTCGTCACGGATGCGGCGGCCGATCACGTAGTTTGCTGCCGTGGCGACAACGATCGCCCCGGCGGCTGCGCCGAATGCCAACGTGACCAGCAGCGGGAGCCCCTCGACCGGGTTTTGCTCGGCGACGATCGCGTACCCGATCACGAATGCGATCGTTCCCGCGATGAAACCGACGATGGCCGACTGGATCAGGCCGAAGGGGCCGCAGGATACAGCTTTGAGGGTGCGCGCAATCGCGGAACGTCCGCCGACGTCGGCCATCTTACCTCCAGAGGAAAACGCTACGACTCGTCAGCCATCTAGAAGACGGTAATTCGGCTTTGTCACTAACTTTCGTTATCCGCCAGTAGAATTCGGCGCTAAATTTCAACAGTACCGGAAAACGGTTACTGGAAATATACTGAGATGTCTGGTGACCGACATTTTCCTGCGTCGATCATGATCAAGTTGAGCGGATGTAACGTCGTCCGCAGCGCGAAGTATTCGTTCACTCCGCCGCCGACGTGCGCGCTTGAATGGCGATTACGCAGCGTTCACTGCGACGGAATGTTCCCGCTCCTAACCTAGATTAGTGCGATTGGTTCTCCAGCTCTTCGCCAATCGCTCCTCGGTCAGCCGGACCGCCTCGGCGATCGCGGCGTCCACGTCGAGATCGCTCGTATCGAGAACGATCGCGTCCGCTGCAGGCCTTAGGGGTGCCGCCTCGCGGGTGGAATCGCGATCGTCGCGCGCGTGGATGTCGGCGAGCACGTCGTCATAATGGGCGTGCATCCCGCGCTGTTCGAGTTCCTTCAGGCGGCGGACGGCGCGAACTTCGGGCGAAGCGGTGACGAACAGTTTCACCTCGGCCTCTGGCGCGATCACCGTGCCGATGTCGCGGCCGTCGAGCACCGCACCGCCAGGCTGACGAGCGAATTCCTGCTGCCGGTCGAGGAGGGCAGCGCGCACGGACGGATAGGCCGAGATGCGCGAAGCAATGACCGACACGGGTTCGCTCCTGAGCTCGGGATCGGCGAGGTCGAAGCCGAGCTCGCCACAGGCGCGCAGGGCTTCGAACTCGTCTCCGGGATCCCCGCCCCAGCGCCACAGGTTGAGGGCGACTGCACGGTAGAGCAGCCCGGTATCCATGAACGGCAAGGCGAAATGCTTCGCGAGCGCGCGTGCGATCGTGCCCTTCCCGCTCGCCGCCGGCCCGTCGACAGCGATGACCGGGGGTCTTTTCTTCTTCGACTTAGGGGCCATATTTCCTGCCAAGCGGCGCGCTTTGACAGGGGCATATGCCTATGGCAAGGCGCGCCGCCGAACGCCCCGAGATGCTCGTGGCCTGCACATTTTATTGGAGTTGAAACCCTCATGGTGAAGCCCGAATGGGGCACCAAGCGCACTTGCCCCAAGTGCTCGACCCGCTTCTACGATCTCGGCAAGTATGACCCGCTCCACTGTATCGAATGCGGGACCGACTTCGTCGTCGAGCCAGTGCTGAAGTCCAAGCAGCCTCTGGCGTTCGAGGCGGCTCCGGTCGCCAAGGAGCCCGAGAAGGCCGACGAGGACCTCGCCGCCGATGATCTCGCGGTCGACGAGGACGAGGAGATCAGCGCCGACGAGGAAGTCGATCTCGAGACCGGTGACGACGATTTGGGAGTCGAAGCCGCCGGCGAGGACGACGAAGGTTAGGCGGAGTGCCTGGATTCCCCCTTTTCCGGCGGGGAAAAGTTCGCTTAAGGAAGCAGTTCCCAAGGGACGTGGGGCCGTAGCTCAGCTGGGAGAGCGTCGCAATGGCATTGCGAAGGTCAGGGGTTCGATCCCCCTCGGCTCCACCAACCCCTGTAACAGCTTGTAATCATTCGATACTGCCGACGCCCCGTTGACGCGAATCAAGCATCGGCGTCGGCGCAGGCACCGGCGCGCTACGGTGCGCGTTAAGCCCCTTGTGCATTGCAAGGGAGCTTGATCATGAGTGAAGCCAAAGCCCCGATCGTCGTCGTCACCGGGGGAACCGCCGGGATCGGCCGCGCGACAGTCCGCGAGTTCGCCAGGAACGGTTACGACGTCGCCATCCTCGCGCGCGGGAAGGATGGGCTCGAAGCGGCGAAGAAGGAGGTCGAGGAGCACGGCCGGCGCGGGCTCGCGATCCCGACCGACGTCGCCGACTGGAGCGCGGTCGAAGCCGCCGCGGAGCAGGTTGAACGCGAGCTGGGGCCCATCGACGTATGGGTCAACAATGCCTTCGCGGGAATCTTCTCGCGTTTCATGGACGTGACTCCGGAAGAATATGAGCGGGTCACTCAGGTCACCTATGTGGGTCAGGTCAATGGCACGCGCGCTGCGCTGAAGCGAATGCTTCCGCGGAATAGCGGCAAGATCGTGCTGGTCGGCTCCGCCCTCGCCTATCGTGGGATCCCGCTTCAGTCGGCCTATTGCGGCGCCAAGCACGCGATCCAGGGCTTCCTGGATTCACTTCGCTGCGAGCTTCTCAATGAGAATACCAATGTGACCGTGACGATGGTCCAGATGCCGGGCGTCAATACGCCCCAGTTCGACTGGATCCGCGCCAAGCTTCCGGGCCAGCCGCGGCCGGTCGGCAAAGTGTATCAGCCGGAGGTCGCCGGACGCGCCATCTCTGCGGCGGCGCACGACACCCGCAAGGAGATGCTGGTTGGTCTTCCGACGGTGGAAGCCGTGTGGGGGAACAAGATCGCCTCGAGCCTGCTCGACGACTATCTCGCCGCCACGGGAATCAAGGCGCAGCAGCGGCCCGAGCGCGTGCAACCCGACCGCAAGGACAATCTGTTCGAGCCGGTCGCGGGCGACCACGGCGCGCACGGAAGCTTCGATGACGAGGCGGTCGATAGCAGCGCGGAGCTGTGGATCACCGAGCACAAGAAAGAGCTTGGGCTTGCGGCGCTCGGCGCAGCGGCGGTCGCCGGTGTCGGGTTCATGCTCGCGTCACGAAGCGGCAACGGCGATGGCGCAAAGCGTCGCGGCACGAAAGCCAAGCAGCGGGGCTGAACCTTGCTCGCACGCCGCCAGCCCGAACCGTCGCACCGGCCGCTGATTGCCGTCGCGGCGGCGACGGTGGCGGCGGCCGCGGGCATCGGCTGGCTTCTGCAGCGCGCGTGGAAGCCGAAGGGCGAGCCCGACCAACGTGTAGCACAGTCGCTAGGGGCGGGCGCGGCGATCCTGTGCGCCAGCGTGGCGCTCGACAGCGCGCTCGAACATTATCGCGGGCGGTTCAAGGATCGCGCGATGTTCGTCGGCCCGTCGATGGCGCTGCTCGGCCTGGGAACGGCGGCGTACATCGCGTTCCGGCCGGAACGCGCGAACGACAAGGTGCCGAAGATCGCGTTGATGACGGTCGGCGCCACCGGGCTGATCGGGCTCGGCTTCCACGCCTACAACATCCTGAAGCGGCCGGGCGAGCTCGACGCGCTGAACCTGTTCTACGCCGCGCCATTCGGGGCGCCGGCGGCGCTGACATTGGCGGGACTCTACGGCGTGATCGCGGGCGAGATGCTGAGCGGGAGCCAATATGTGCGCACGCGATTGCCGAAACATACCGCAGGGCTGATCGCTTTCTCGCTGATGGGCACCGTCGCCGAGGCCGGTTGGCTGCACTTTCGAGGCGCGTTCCAGGACCCGGCGATGTACGCGCCGGTGACGATCCCCCCCCTCGCAGCGATGGCGATCGGGGCAGCGGCGCTGTCGCCGCGCGCGACCGTCGTTGCCGAGCCGCTGCTCAAGGCGACGGCGGTGCTCGGAATCGCGGGGCCGATGTTCCACGCCTACGGCATCCACCGGAACATGGGCGGCTGGAAGAACTGGAGCCAGATGATCCTCCAGGGACCGCCGCTCCCCGCGCCTCCGGCCTTTCTCGGGATCGCGGCGGCCGGGCTCGGAGTCCTTCCGGCGCTCAAGGAACCGCGGAAATGAGCGAGTTCGAGACGCCTTTTCCGACCTACGACGTGCTCGACAAATGGGATTCGCCGTCGTGGAACGACCAGACTCGCGCGGCGGTGCGACAACGGCTGGAGGAAGTGCCGCCGCGGCGATTCCTGAGTGAAGCGCAATGGTCGCTGCTGGAAGCGATCGTCGCGCGGCTGATCCCGCAGCCCGACCGCGAAGAGCCGGTGCCGATCACTCCCTGGATTGACGACATGCTCCACAAGAACGAGACTCCGGGATACCGCTACGCCGACATGCCGCCGATGCGCGAGGCCTGGTGCAAGGGCCTCGACGCGATCGCGGCCGAAGCGCGCAACCGGCACGGCAAGAAATTCGAAGAGCTGTCGGCTCAGGACCAGGACGAGCTGCTGACCGACGTGCAGCACAATCGCGTCGACAGCCGCTATTGGGGCGATTTGCCGGCCGGCGGCTTCTTCCTCCATCACCTCCTGAAGCAGACGGTCGGCTTCTATTACGCGCATCCGGCAGCGTGGAGCGAGATCGGGTTCGGCGGCCCTGCTTCGCCGCGCGGCTATGCCCGTCTGGGGATCGACGAGCGCGACCCGTGGGAAGCGGAGGAATTCGACTTCGAGGCGCAGGATGCTTGACGCCGAGCAGCCGAGGGCGGTCGACGGCCGGGCGCCCGACGTATTCCGGCCGGGCAAATGGGTGCCAATGCGCACCTATGACGAGGATGAGGAGGTCGACTTCGCCATCGTCGGCACGGGCGCCGGCGGAGGGACTCTGGCGTGCAAGCTGGCCGAGGCGGGGTTCTCCGTCGTCGCGTTCGACGCCGGGCCGTTCTGGCGGCCACTCGACGATTTCGTGTCCGACGAGAAATGGCAGGGCGGCCTCTACTGGACCGACGAGCGGATCACGGGCGGCGCCGACCCGGTCGAGCTCGGCTCGAACAACAGCGGGCGCGGCGTGGGCGGAAGCACTGTCCATTACACGATGATCGCGCTCCGCTGGCGCCCCGAATGGTTCAAGTGCAAGTCGACGCTGGGCTACGGCCGCGACTGGCCGGTCAGCTTCGACGAGCTCGAGCCTTATTACGAGGAAGCCGAAGAGGCGCTGAAGATCTCGGGGCCGCTCAAATATCCGTGGGGCCGGCGGCGCAAGCGCTATCCCTATCGCGAGCATGAAGTGAACGCACCGGGGCTGGTGCTCGCGCGCGGGTGCGAGAAGATCGGCATCCAATGGTCGCCGCTGCCGCTCGCGACCCTGTCGGCGCCGCGCGGAATGGCGCATCCGTGCGTCTATCGCGGCTTCTGCGCCTACGGCTGCTCGACCAACGCGAAGCAGAGCGTGCTCGTCACCTTCATTCCGCGCGCGCTAAGGGCCGGAGCGGAGGTGCGCGACCTCGCGATGGTCGGCAAGATCGAGATGGGGAAGGATGGACGCGCGACGGGCGTCACCTACCATCGCAACGGACAGTGGCGGCACCAGAAGGCGCGCAACGTGGTGGTCGCCGGCTATGCGATTGAAACCCCGCGCCTGCTTCTGAACTCAAAGTGCGATCAATTCCCGGACGGACTGGCCAATGAGAACGGGCTCGTCGGAACGCACATCATGATCCACTCGGGACCGGGCGTGTGGGGCGTGCTCGACGAGGAGATCCGCCAGTACAAGGCGCCGCCGTGCATGGCGGTGACCGAGCACTGGAATTACGACGACAGCGACAAGAAGGATTTCCACGGCGGCTATGCGTTCATGAGCCAGGGGCCGCTTCCGGTCGGCTGGGCGCAGGCGGTGGCGATCAACCGCGGGATGTGGGGCATGAAGCTTCGGCAGGAGATGACCCGCTACAACCATGTCGCGGGGCTGCGCATCGTCGGCGAGACCGAGCCACGGCGCGAGAACCGGATCACGGTCGAGGATGAGAAGGACCAATACGGCCTCCCGATCCCGCGGATGACCTTCAGTTACTCGGACAACGACAAGAAGCTGATGAAGCATTCGATGGGCTCGATGAAATCCGTTCTCGAGGCCGGCGGCGGCAAGGAACTGTGGGTCGACGACGACACCTCGCACCTGATGGGCGGCTGCCGGATGGGCGACGACCCGAAGGACAGCGTCGTCAACAAGGACGGGCGCAGCTGGTCGATCCCGAACCTGTGGGTGTGCGACGGATCGCTGTTCCCGACCAGCGGCGGGGTCAATCCGTCGCTGACGATCCAGGCCAACGCGCTGAGGATTGGCGAGAGCATCAAAGCGATGGCTGCGAGGGGCGAGCTGTGAGGAAAGTCCCGGAGTGGATCGCGAGCATCGAGGACCTGCGTAAGATCGCCCACGCCCGCGTGCCCAAGCCGTTCATGGACTATATGGAGGCGGGCTCGTTCGCCCAGCTTACCCTGCGCGACAATCGCCGCGATCTCGATTCCATCCGCTTCCGCGAACGCGTGATGTTCGATGTCTCGAACCGCAAGCTCGAGACGACGATGCTCGGTGAGAAGGTCTCGATCCCTGTGGCGATTGGTCCGACGGGCATGTGCGGCGCGATCTGGTCGAACGGCGAGATTCTATCGTGCCGAGCGGCGCACGATTTCGGCGTGCCCTTCTCGCTCTCGACCAACGCCTTATTGTCGATTGAGGACGTGCGCAGCTCGGTCGACCGGCCCTTCTGGTTCCAGCTCTACCTCGAGAAGGACCGCGGCTTTTCGAAGGAGCTGATCGAGCGCGCGGACAAGGCCGGCTGTCCGGTGCTGATCCTGACCATGGACCTGCACGTCGAGGGGACGCGCTATTGCGACAAGCATAACGGCCTCGGAGTGCCGCCGAAGCTGACACCGGCGAACATCTGGAGCATTGTCAGCCATCCGCCCTGGGCTCTGGCGATGCTCCATTCGAAGCGGTGGAGCTTCGGCAACTACGCCGGGAAGGTGAAGAGCGGCAACGTCGCCGAGATGGCCGAGCTGGTCAAAAGCCAGCTCGACAGTTCGTTCGACGTGAAGACGCTGGAATGGGTGCGCTCGCTCTGGCCGGGCAAGCTGGTCGTCAAGGGAATCCTCGACGTCGAGGATGCGAAGATGGCGGTGAAGGCGGGCGCGGACGCGATCCTGGTGTCGAACCACGGCGGACGGCAGCTCGATGGCGCTCCGTCGACCGCTTCGGTCATCAGCAGCATCGTCGATGCCGTCGGCGACAAGGTCGAGGTCTATGTCGACAGCGGCGTCCGCTCGGGACTCGACGTGCTGAAGTTCCTCGGGCTCGGCGCACGCGCCTGCTTCATCGGCCGCGCTTACCTCTACGGTCTCGGCGCCTACCAGCAGCTCGGCGTGGCCAAGGTGCTCGAGATCCTCAAGGACGAGCTCAGCATTGCAATGGCGCTGACCGGAGTCACCGACGTCGCCAAAATGCCGCGCGATATCATCCTGCGGGGGCCGCCGGACCCGACGACACCGTCGGCTGCAACCAGCGGGGGACCCTATCGCGACATACGCGTTTACGAAGAAAGCTAGGAGCGAGACCATGGCCAAGACCGGCGGCGACATCCTCGTCGAGACCCTGATCGAATGGGGCGTGGACACGATCTTCGGAATCCCCGGCGACGGGATCAACGGCGTGTTCGAGGCGCTCCGGCAGCGGCAGGACAAGATCCGCTTCGTCCAGGTGCGCCACGAGGAAGCCGCGGCGTTCGCCGCCTGTGCTTATGCGAAGTTCAGCGGCAGGCTCGGCGTGTGCCTGGCGACGTCCGGGCCGGGCGGGATCCACCTCTTGAACGGCATTTACGACGCCAAGCTCGACAACCAGCCTGTGCTCGCGATCACCGGCGCGCAGCACCATGATCTGATCGAGACCTACACGCAGCAGGACGTCGCGCTCGACAAGCTGTTCATGGACGCGACCGCTTATTCGGTTCGGGTGATGGGCCCGGCGCATGTGCAGGACGTGGTCGAGCAGGCGTGCCGAACCGCCCTCGCCTATCGCCAGCCGACACATGTGATGGTCCCGGTCGATTTCCAGTCACAGCCGGTGAAGGACCGGTCCGAACGGAACGTCGCCGACCATGTCTCGAACGTGATGGCGCGCGGCGGGCAGCTGCCGAACCCGGAGATGCTGCAGCGGGCGGCCGACATCCTCAACGGCGCGGAGAAGCCGTTCATCCTCGCCGGACGCGGCGCGATCGGCGCGACCGAGGAGCTGATCGCGGTCGCCGAACGGCTCCAGGCGCCGATCGGGAAGCCGCTGCTCGGCAAGCAGTCGGTGCCTGACGAAAGCCCCTACACGACCGGCGGCGTGGGCCTGCTTGGCACCAAGCCGAGCCAGGAAGCGCTCGAAGGCTGCGACACGTTGCTGATCGTCGGATCGACCTTCCCGTACATCGAATTCTATCCGCAGCCGGGAAAGGCGAAGGCGGTCCAGATCGAGCTCGACCCGAAGCGCGTCGGCATGCGCTACCCGGTCGATGTCGGGCTGGTCGGCGACAGCAAGCTCGTGCTTTCGCAGCTGCTGCCGCTGCTCAAGAAGAACGACAGCGGCAAATTCCTCGAGGCGGCGCAGAAGAGCATGCGCGAATGGCGCGAGCTGATGACCGAGCGCGGGACCCGGCGCGAGACCCCGATGAAGCCGCAGGTCGTCACCCACGAGCTGAACAAATTGCTCGACGACGATGCGATCGTGATCACCGACAGCGGCACGATCACCGCCTGGACCGCGCGCCACGTCGACATGCGCGGAAGCATGCAGTTCAGCTGCTCGGGCACGCTCGCCAGCATGGCCTGCGGCCTTCCCTATGCGATCGGCGCATCCACCGCCTTCCCAGACCGGCAGGTCGTCGCGGTGATCGGCGACGGATCGGCGGCGATGCTGATGGGCGATCTCGTCACGCTGAGGAAATACAATCTCAACGCCAAGATTATCGTCATCAAGAACAACACGCTCGGCCAGATCAAGTGGGAGCAGATGGTGTTCCTCGGCAATCCGGAATTCGGCTGCGAGCTGGAGCCGATCGACTTTAGCCGCGTCGCCGAAGGCTGCGGGATCAACACGATCCGAATCGATGACCCGGCCAAATGCGCCGAGCAATTGCGCGAGGCGCTGGCGACGCCGGGGCCGTGCCTGATCGAGGCGGTAGTCGATCCTTACGAACCGCCGATGCCGCCGAAAATCCAGGTGAAGCAGGCGATGAACATGGCCAAGTCGCTCGCCAAGGGAACGCCGCACGCGATGGACACGGCGCTGACGCTCGCTTCCGACACGGTGCGCGAGCTGGTGTGATGGATGGCGAGCCGCGGCTCGCCACGCGTGCGCCCGACGGGCAGGTGCTGCGCGAATGGAACCGCTATCCGGCGGAAGCGGCGCGTGCGCTCCAGGCGGACTTCGAACGCACGCTAGGAGCGCCGGTCGACTTCGGCGCGCAGGCCAGAGCCCTCTACGCGACCGACGCGTCCAACTACCGGCAGGTACCGATCTGCGTCGTGTACCCGCGCAGCCGTGACGAGGTGATTGAGACCGTCCGAATCTGCCGCGAGCACGACGCGCCGATCGTCGTTCGCGGCGGGGGGACGAGCCTTGCCGGACAGGGCTGCAATGTCGCGGTGTGCATCGATTTTTCGCGGCACCTGCACCGGGTGATCGAGGTGGATCCGGTCAAGCGCATGGCGCGGGTCGAGCCCGGCTGCATCCTCGACACGCTGCGCGATGCCGCTGCGCCTGCGGGACTGACCTTCGGCCCGGACCCTGCGACCCACGACCACAACACGCTCGGCGGGATGATCGGAAACGACAGCTGCGGCGTGCACTCGGTGAAATGGGGCCGGACGGCGGACAATGTGCACTGCCTGTCGGTCGTCACTTACGGCGGTCTGCAGCTCGTGCTCGAACCGGCGCCGGACGAACGGCTTCGCCGGATCACCGACGAGATCGGCCCGCGCGGCGACATCTACCGCGCGCTGGTGGCGCTGCGTGATCGCTTCGGTCGTCTGATCGAGGAGCGCTTCCCGAAGATCCCGCGGCTGGTGTCGGGTTTCGAGGGGCTGGCGGCACTTCTCCCCGGGCGTGACTTCAACGTCGCGCGCGCGGTGACCGGCACTGAGGGCACCTGCGTGATCGTGCTGGAAGCTGAAGTGCAATTGGTGCCCCGGCCGAAATGCAAGGCGCTGGGGCTGCTGACGATCGACGATAACAATGCCGCCGCCGAAGCGGTGCC
>JABFXK010000019.1 GCA_013361785.1 Sphingomonas sp. | reverse complement strand
AGTGTACATGTCGGCGAAGCCCTGCGGCTGCATCTCCTTGATGTCCGCGCCCGCGGCGAACGCCTTCTCGCCGCTCCCGGTGAGCACGAGGCAGCGCTGGCTGTCGTCTGCATCATAAGCCGCGAAGACGTCGATCAGCTCCCGAAGCACTTCGCTGTTGAGTGCATTGAGCGCCTGCGGCCGGTTCAAGGTGACCAGGGTCACCGCGCCGCGCTTCTCGACCAGGACGGTGGTGTAGTCGCTCATGCAACGGTCTCCGCTTCCGGGAAAGGCGTCCATTCCTCGCTCGCGGGAAGCGGCGCGAACAGCACGTCGAGCATTTCTTGCGTGACCTCCTCGGCCGTCGGCGGGTCCCATTGCGGATCGCCCGTCTTGTCGATCAGGACTGCGCGAACGCCCTCGCGGAAGTCGTGGGTGCGGACGACTCGGCCGGCGAGCGCATATTCGGCGCGCATCTCGTCCGCGAAGCTGGCGCGCGCAGCGCCGTCGGCGAGCAGCCGAAGCGAGACCTTGCACGACAGCGGGCTTTTTGTGCGGATGGTGGAAAGCTCGGTGTGCGCCCACTCGCTCTCGTCCTGCTCCAGCGCGGCAAGCACCTCCTCGAGCCGGTCGGAGGCGAACAGCCTCGCGATCAACGCGAGATTCTGCTCGATCTTCACCTCCGGCGTCGGAGCGGAGGCGGCGCCGAGCGCGCCTGTCGCTCGGCCCGGCGCGACCATCAGCCGCTCGACCAGGTCCTCGATGCCCGACTGTTCGACATAGTGCGTAGCAAGGTTGAGGTAGTGGCACTCGGCGCCGTCGAGCCGGGCGCCGGTCAGCACCATGAACTGACCGACACGGCCCGGCAGCCGCGACAGGTACCAGCCGCCGCCGACGTCCGGGAACAGGCCGATGCTCGTCTCGGGCATGGCGAGGCGCGTGTTCTCGGTCGCGACGCGGTAGGAGCAGGGGAGCGAGATCCCGACTCCTCCGCCCATCGTGATCCCGTCCATGATCGCCAAGGTCGGCTTGGGATAGCTGAAAAGCAGGTGGTTGAGCCGGTATTCGGCGAAGAAGAAGCGCTTGGCCTCGTCGGCATCGGTGTTCCCGCTTCGGGCAAGCATCACGACGTCGCCACCGGCGCAAAAGCCCCGGCCCTCGGCATGGTCGATGACCACCATCTCGACATTGTCGTCGTCGAGCCATGCGAGAAGCGCTTCGCTCATCTTCTCGCACATGGCGGTGGTGAGCGCGTGGATCGCCTTGGGCCGGTTGAGCCGCAGCCGCCCGATCCCCCGCTCGACACTGATCAGGACGTCATCGGTCACTGGCGGAGCATGTCGCGGCTGACGATCACGCGCATGATCTGGTTGGTGCCTTCCAGGATCGAGTGGACCCTGAGGTCGCGCCAGAAGCGCTCGATCGGATAGTCCATGAGGTAGCCGTAGCCGCCGTGGAGCTGGAGCGCCCGGTCGACCACGCTACTGCCTGTGTCGGTCGCGAGACGCTTCGCCATGGCGGCGAACCGTGTCTTGTCCGCCGCATTCTCGGTGACCTTCACCGCTGCGACGTACAGCAGCTGGCGCGCCGCCTGCAGCTCGGTCTCCATGTCGGCAAGGGTGAACTGCGTGTTCTGGAAGTCGGCGATCGGCTGACTGAATTGCTGCCGCCCCTTGGTGTAGGCGATCGCTTCGTCGAGGCACCGCTGGCCGCCGCCAAGCGAGCAGGCGCCGATGTTGATGCGCCCGCCGTCGAGACCCATCATCGCGATTCGGAAGCCTTCGCCCTCGGCGCCGACGCGGTTGCTGACGGGCACCCTGACCTCGTCGAAATTCACCTGCGATGTCGGCTGGGAATGCCAGCCGAGCTTGCGCTCCTGCGCGCCGAAGCTGACTCCCGGCATGTCCTTTTCGATCACCAGCGCGCTGATGCCCTTGGGGCCTTCCTCGCCGGTGCGGACCATCGCGACCATCACGTCGTTGGCGCCGCCGCCGGAAATGAAGGCCTTGGAGCCGCTGACCACATAATGGTCGCCGTCGAGGACGGCTCGGGTCTTAAGCGCCGCCGCGTCCGAGCCGGAGGAGGGCTCGGTGAGGCAATAGCTGCCCATATGCTCCATGCTGATCATCTTCGGCAGGTACTTCTGCTTGAGCTCGGCCGAGCCGAAGCGATCGATCATCCAGCAGACCATGTTGTGGATCGAGATGAAGGCGCTGGTCGACGGGCAGCCATAGGCCATGGCTTCGAAGATCAACGCCGCCTCGAGCCGGCCGAGGCCGATCCCGCCGCTTTCCTCGCTCACATAGATGGCGCCGAAGCCCAGCTCGGCGGCCTCGCGGATCGTGTCGCGCGGGAAAATGTGCTTCTCGTCCCACTCCGCCGCATTGGGCGTAATTGCGTCGGCAGTGAATTTTCGCGCCATCTCCTGGATCTGGAGCTGGTCGTCGGTGAGGTCGAATTGGCTCATTGCCGCGGCGCTCTAGCCCGCGGGTTCCTCCTGAAGCAATCCTTCGAAACGCAGCACGTGGCGGACCGACGGGCGCTGCATCATGCGCTCGCGGAAGGCGCGGAGGTTCGGCCACTGGTCGAGCCCGATCATCTTTTCGGCCCAGCCGACAATGACGAAGAGATAGGCGTCCGGGAGAGTCAGATCCTCTCCCATGAGGAACGGACCATGCCCGAGCCGCTCGTCGATATAGTCGAGCTTCTTTTTGAGGTCCGTGATGATGAACTGCTTGAATTCTTCCGTCGCGTTCGGGTTGAACAGGAAGCCGAACCTCTTGTGCAGCTCGGTGGTGATGAAATTGACCATCTCGAGCACCCGGTAGCGGCGGAACTCGCCGAGCGGCGGGAGCACCTCTGCGAAGGAGGCGCGGTCGCCGAGATATTGCAGGACCACCGCGTTCTCGGTCAGCACCTCGCCGCTGTCGAGCTGGAGCGCCGGGACCGCGCCCTTCGGGTTCACCTCATAATAAGAGCGTCCGTCTTCGAGCGTGTGCGACTTCAGGTCCACGCGCTTCGCGTCATGGTCGAATCCGGTCTCGTGAAGAATGATATGCGGCGCCTGGCTGCAGGCTCCCGGCGAATAGTAGAGGATCATCTCCCGCGCTCCTTCATTCCGAATTGGTGGGGCCGAGGCTGTTCACATCGGGATTGTCGGAGCCGTTTTGAAGCTGGTTCGACGGAGTGACGCTGCTTTCGTCAGCGGGGAGGGTCTCGATCTCGGCATTGCCCGCGGCGACCTGGTTGTCGGCGATTCCTTCGTCCATCGAGAGGGTGTTGTTCTGGTCCGCCTGCTGCTGTTGATGACACGCGCCGAGTGCCAGGGCGGCGCCGGCCAGGACGAGGATGCTCTTAGCATTTCGCATAGGTGTAGCTCGCTGTCGGGTTGCTCTCGGTACGTGTCAGCTTGTCGCGGTTTCGTTGCAAGCTTTCGAATTTGTCCCAGCTCCGGCCCTCTCCGGTGAAGTGGAAAGTCCCGCTCATCGTGCTGGTGCTGGTGTGCACGTCGGGCCCCGCCACGGCACGCGATTCATAGAAGCGCAGCTCGCTCGAATTCACGACCAGCAGACCTTTGGCTTTCGCCAGCGGAGCGCTGCAGTCGGCTGGAGCGAGGCCCCAGCGGCCCTGCAGAGCGGCCGGAATCGCCGCTGTGGTTTCATCCGGTCCAGCGGGCGAGGCAGCGCTGGTGCCATTCGTCGGCGGACCGCCTGCTGGCGTGGGCTCGGGCTGATTCGCCTGTTGCGGGACGGCGGTGACGGCATTCGCGCCGTTCGCGACGGGTTCCTGGCGACTGCAGGCCGCGATCGCCGCGATGAGGGCGAAGCTGATGAGGGGCAAGCGTAAGCGCATGCCGCCTCAACGCGGTCATAGGCCTGTGGTTCGATGCACTCTGCTCGGCTCGTCGGCTGACAACCCCGCGAAGGTCAGCCGAAGGTCGGGATGTGGAACGCCGCCTTGTCGCTCGCATCAACGATGCCGTCGGGCCATCGCTGCGTCACGACCTTGTTCTTGGTCCAGAAGCGCAGGCCCTCCTGCCCGTACTGGCCGATGTCGCCGAAGCCCGAGCGCTTCCAGCCGCCGAAGCTGTGATAGGAGACCGGCACCGGGATCGGCACGTTGACGCCGACCATCCCGACATTCACCCGGTGCGTGAATTCGCGCGCCGCGTGGCCGTTGCGGGTGAAGATCGCGACGCCGTTGCCATAGTCGTGCTCGCTCGGAAGCCGCACCGCCTCCTCGAAATCCTTGACTCGGACCATCTGGAGCACGGGACCGAATATCTCGTCCTTGTAGCTCTTCATGTCCGGGGTGACCCGATCGAAGAAGGTCGGGCCGATGAAGAATCCCTCCTCATGCCCCTGGAGCATGAAGCCGCGGCCGTCGACGACCAGCTCGGCGCCTTCGTCGATGCCCATCTGAATGTAATTCTCGATCCGCTCCCGGTGCGCCTTGCTGACGACGGGCCCGTAATGCGCTTCGGAATCGGTCGACACCCCGACGCGGAGCCCTTCGATCGCCGGGATCAGCTTCTGGCGAAGCCTGTCGGCGGTCTCGTCTCCCACGGGGACGACCACCGGAAGCGCCATGCAACGCTCGCCCGCCGAGCCGAAGGCCGCGCCCGCGAGGTCGTTGACGACCTGATCGAGGTCGGCATCGGGCATCACGATACCGTGGTTCTTGGCGCCGCCCATCGCCTGGACGCGCTTCCCGTTCGCGGTTCCGCGAGCATAGATATACTGCGCGATGTCGCTGCTTCCGACGAAGCTGACCGCGCCGATGTCCGGGTGATCGAGGATCGCGTCGACCATTTCCTTGTCGCCGTGGACGACGTTGAGGATTCCGTCCGGCAGCCCTGCTTCCTTCATCAGTTCGGCGAGCCGGACCGGAACGCTCGGATCGCGCTCGGACGGCTTGAGGATGAAAGCGTTGCCGCAGGCGATCGCCATTCCGAACATCCACATCGGGATCATCGCCGGGAAATTGAACGGCGTGATTCCCGCACCGATCCCGATCGGCTGGCGCATCGAATAGACGTCGATTCCGGTCCCCGCGCCCTGCGTATATTCCCCTTTGAGCGCCTGCGGGATCCCGCACGCATATTCGATCACTTCCAGCCCGCGCTGGACGTCGCCGCGCGCATCCGCGAGCACCTTTCCGTGCTCGGAGCTGAGCAGCCGCGCGAGATCGTCCATGTTCTTTTCAACGAGATCACGGAAGTTGAACATCACTCGGGCGCGGCGCTGCGGGTTGGTGGCCGCCCAGCCGGGCTGGGCCGCCTTGGCCGCGTCGACGGCCTTCTGGAGATCGGCCGAAGTGCCGAAGCGGACGTTCGCCTGGACCTGGCCGACGTTCGGGTCGAACACGTCGCCCTGCCGCTCGCCGGATGCGAAGGTGGAACCGCCGATGAAATGGTCGATGCTGCGCAACATGGGGATACGCCTCAATTTGCTGGTTTGGGGTTGGCGCTCCCCTAGACCCGGCGCCAAGCAAATGCCAGTTGCCGGAGCGACAAAGGGGAGAGTCGAATGCGTAAGATCGCCATCCTGCTGTGCGTCGGCCTGATCGGCGCCGCGCCGGCCCCGCACCGCGCCTCGTCATCGGTCGACGCGAGGCTCCGGGCACTCGTCGCGCCGGTCAGCGCCGCGCGGCTGAGGCAATATGACCAGGCGCTGGTGAATTTCGGCACCCGCCACACCCTCTCCTCGCAAACCGACCCGAAGCGCGGGATCGGCGCAGCGCTCAACTGGGCGGAAAGCGAGTTCAAGAGCGACGGGCTGCAGACGGTCCGCCCCTGTGACACCTTCACCGGCGATCGCATCCCGGCGCCGACGCGCGTGTGCGACGCGGTCGCGATCCAGCGCGGCACCGAGCGGCCCAACGACGTCGTCATCATCACCGCGCATATCGACAGCCGCGTGAGCGATCCGCTCAACGCCAATGCGTTCGAGCCGGGCGCGAACGACGACGGGTCGGGCTCATCCGCGGTGCTTGAGGCGGCGCGAATCCTGTCGAAGCGCAAATTCCCGGGCACGATCGTCTATTCGCTCGATTCCGGTGAGGAGCAGGGCCTCTACGGGGCAAAGGTCATCGCCGCTTATGCGAAGGCGCAGGGCTGGAACGTCATCGCCGACCTCAACAACGACATTATCGGCAACAGCTGCGGCTCCGACGGCCTGTGCGATTCCACCCATGCGCGGGTGCTCTCCGAAGGTCCGCGCTCGCAGGGCCAGCCGGAGCTGATGGCCGCGACCCACAGCCTCGGCGGCGAGAATGACGCGCCGTCGCGCAACATCTCGCGCTTCCTCGCGAGCCTCGCTGATCGGCTGAACATCGGCCTTAGCGTCCGGCAGATCTGGCGCACCGACCGCTTCAGCCGCGGCGGCGACCATATCGAGTTCCTGAAGCTCGGCTTCCCCGCCGCGCGCATCACGGTCGCCGTCGAGAATTACAACTGGCAGCACCAGGACGTGCGGGTCGAGAACGGAATCCACTATGGCGACACGATCGACCACGTCGATTTCCCATATCTCGCCAAGATGACGAAGCTGAACGTCGCCGCCCTCGCCGCCATCGCCAGCGCCCCGCCGCCGCCGGCGCCCAAGGTCGAGGGCGGCGTCAGCACCGATACGACCATCACCTGGCCATGCGTTCCAGGCGCTGCGGGGTACATGCTACGTTGGCGGAGGACGGACGCCAACCAGTGGCAGGAATCGTCAACCGCGGACAATTCCTGCACCAACGGAATGGCGCTCGTGAACCTGCCCCACATCCGGATCGATGATTGGGTGTTCGGTGTTTCCTCGCGCAGCACAGACGGGTTCGAAAGCCCCATCGCTTCGGCGGTGCCGGGCGGCGCGTTCCGGCCCTACGTCGCGCAGCCGCCCGCCGCCGCGAGGAGATAAATGGCGCGAGGGGGCACGCGCGACACGGACAACCCCGTCGAGCAGAAGCCGCTCGTCGCAATCGCGCTCCGGCTTCTGACCGCGCTTCTCCTCGCGATCATGTTCGCGCTGGTGAAGCTTGCCTCGACGCGCGGCGTCAACGTCGTCGAGAGCCTGTTCTATCGCCAGTGCGGGTCGGCGCTTGCCGCCACTGCCTATGTGGCGGTCGGCCCTGGATTTGCCTCCCTCCGTTCGAAACGGGTGTGGGCGCATGTCGGGCGGATGGCGCTCGGAGTCGCGGCGATGGGCACGAACTTCCTCGCCTTCATCCTGCTTCCGCTGGCCGAGGCGACGACGATCGGTTTCTCGGTCCCGATCTTCGCTGTCGTCCTCGCGGCGCTGGTGCTTGGCGAGCCGACCGGGAAATGGCGCTGGAGCGCGGTCGCGGCGGGGTTCGTCGGCGTGTTGATCATCGTCCAGCCGGGGAGCGGCAGCGTGCCGCTGCTCGGCGCTTCGGTGGCGCTTGGCGCCGCTTTGCTGACTGCCTCGGTGACGATCGTCATCCGCCGCCTCGGCGCGACCGAACGCGCGGCGACCACCGTCTTCTGGTTCGCCGTGAGCTCGCTGGTGCCGCTGGGGTTGATGATGCTCTGGTTCGCCGGGTCGCATAACGCGCGATCGTGGCTGATCGTCATGGCCATGGCCGTTGCCGGCGGGTTCGCGCAGCTGACGCTGACCGGTGCGCTTAGGCTCGCTCCCGTCGCGCTGGTCATGCCGATGGACTACACCAGCCTGCTCTGGGCGGTGCTGCTCGGCCTGTGGATCTTCGGCGAGGTCCCGACGCCGTGGATCTGGGTGGGCGCGCCGATAATCATCGTCAGCGGGCTGGTGATCGTCTGGCGCGAGCACCGGCTTCACCGCCGCGCGGCCTTGGCGGCGGAGGCGGCAGTCCCCACCTAGGGTTCCGAAGGGAGCAGCAATGGCCGGCGGATGGACGCGCGACGGCGCGGTTCAGGACCAGATCGACGACACCGTGAAGGACGCCGTCCTTCGCGCCCGCGCGTTGACCCCGAAGGGCGAGAGCGCGGAGGAATGCGACGATTGCGGCGAGCCGATCCCGAAGAAAAGGCGCGAGGCGCTCCCCGGCGTGCGCACCTGCGTCGGCTGCCAGTCCGAACGCGACAAGGCGGTTGTCCACTCGACCATCAACCGGCGCGGGAGCAAGGATAGCCAGCTGCGCTAGGCGCGTTTAGGGCCTCGCCATGCCCCGCAAGCGCTCCGCCGAGCTTCCCAGCCGCAAGCAGATTCTCGACTTCATCGCGACGTCGGACCAGCCGGCGGGCAAGCGCGAGATCGCGCGAGCGTTCGGAATCCGCGGCGACGCGAAGATCCAGCTCAAGAAGCTCCTCAACGACATGGCCGACGAGGGGGTGATCGAGACCTCGCGAGGCCGCGCCTTCAACCAGGTCGGCGGAATCCCGCGCGTGACGGTGCTGAAGATCGTCGACGTCGATGATAGCGGCCACGTGTTCGGCCAGCCGGAGCATTGGGAAGCGGACGTTGCTCCGCCGAAGCTGCGGATCATCGAGAAGCAACGGCGCGGCGCGCTCGGCATCGGAGACCGGGTGCTCGCCCGAACCGAGGAGCGCGGCGACAGGTTCGTCGCGCATCCGCTGAAGAAACTGGCGAAGAAACAGGAGCTCGTGCTCGGCGTGCTCCGGCAGGAAGGCACGCGTTTCTGGCTGTCGCCGGTCGAGAAGAAGGAGCGGCGCGAGCTGCCGATTAGCGACGTCGGAGAAGGCGAGGCCGGCGATCTCGTCCTGTGCGAAGTGTCCGGCCAGCGCGGGCGGGTCAGCGCGCGCGTCGACGCGGTGCTCGGCGACCCGTTCGCGCCGAAGAGCTTCAGCCTCATCGCCATCCACAAGTACGAGCTTCCGCACGAGTTCAGCGATGCCGCGATCGAGGAGGCGAAGCGGGTCGCGAAGCAGCCGCTCGGCGAACGCGAGGATCTGACTCACCTGCCGATCGTCGCGATCGACCCCGCCGACGCGCGCGACCATGACGATGCGATCTGGGCCGCGCGCGACGATGCCGATGACAACAAGGGCGGCTGGAAGGCGATCGTCGCCATTGCCGACGTCAGCTTTTACGTCCGGCCCGACAGCGCGCTCGACAAGGCGGCGCGGGCCCGAGGCAACAGCGTCTATTTCCCCGACCGGGTCGTGCCGATGCTTCCGGAGGAGCTGTCGGCCGACATCTGCTCGCTCAAGGAAGGCGAGGACCGGGCGGCGCTCGCCTGCCATCTCACCGTCGCCAAGGACGGCACGCTCAAGGGCTGGCGCTTCACTCGGGCGAAGATCCGAGTCGCGGCCAACATTGCGTACGAGGACGCGCAGGCCGCGATCGACGCTTCGCACGAGGAGCGCGTCGAAGTTGAATCGCCGGTTTGCTGGATGCCGGAGGTCGAGGGGGCCGTCCCGAACGAACTCGTCGATGCGGCGCTGAAGCCTTTGTGGGGCTGCTGGCGCGCGCTGCTTGCCGCGCGCGAACGCCGCGAGCCGCTCGAGC
Organism: Sphingomonas sp.; assembly: GCA_013361785.1. Lineage (GTDB taxonomy): Bacteria > Pseudomonadota > Alphaproteobacteria > Sphingomonadales > Sphingomonadaceae > Sphingomicrobium. The sequence goes on along the minus strand of JABFXK010000019.1, from coordinate 32,220 downwards.
TCGATCTTCCCGAGCGGCAGGTGGTCCTCGACGAGAAAGGGCGCATCGAATCCGTCGCGCCCCGGGAGCGGCTCGATGCACATCGGCTCGTCGAGGATTTCATGATCGCTGCCAACGTTGCGGCGGCGCGTGCGCTCGAAGCGAAGAAATCGCCGGTCATGTACCGCGTCCACGAACCGCCCAGCCGCGAAAAGCTCGAGGCGCTGAAGGACTATCTCGAGACGTTCGGGATCGCCTTCACGCTCGGCCAGGTGATCAGGCCGTCGACGTTCAACCAGATCCTCGAGCGCGTCGGAGATTCCGATAACCGGCCGGAGATCATGGAGCAGCTGCTTCGGACCCAGATGCAGGCGCGCTATGGGCCCGAGCGGCTCGGTCATTTCGGCCTCGCGCTTCCGACCTACGCCCATTTCACCTCGCCGATCCGCCGCTACGCCGACCTGCTGGTGCATCGCGCTTTGGTCAGCGCTTACAAGCTCGGCGAGGGCGGCCTTCCGCCGGCGGACGCCGAGAAGGTCGAGGAGATTGGCGAGCAGATTTCGCGGCTCGAGCGGCGGGCGATGGAGGCGGAGCGCGAGACGGTTGACCGCTACGTCGCGGCCTATCTCGCCGATCAGGTCGGGCAGGTGGTGCTGTGCCGGATCACCGGCGTGCAGCCGTTTGGTTTTTTCGCCACGGTCGTGGAGTTCGGCGGCGACGGATTGGTGCCGGTCTCGACCATCGGCGAAGAATATTTCCGCTACGACGACAAGGCGCAGCAGCTGGTCGGCGAGAATAGCGGAACCACCTACCGGCTCGGCCAGAAGGTGAGGCTGCGGATCGCGGAGTCCAACCCGGTGTCCGGCTCATTGCGCTTCGAACTGCCCGACCACCACGGCAGCGCCCGCGCCACGCCCGAGCGGCGCGACCGTGTGCGCTCCGGCGGCCGGCGTGGCAGGCCGCCAAACATTCGCCACGACGGCAAAACGCGCTAAAGGAAATCGCATTTTCGAGGAGAAGGGGACATGGCGACGGGCGCTGCCGCTGCAATCGCGAGAGCCAGACGCGACGTCCAGCATCAGTTTTTCAGCCAGGACGCGGTGCGGCCCGACCGAGCCATCGCGTTCGAGCCGTCCCGGCTCATCGAGCAGCGTCAGTTCGAGCGGATGCTCGATCGCGGAATCATCCGCGAGGCGGCGCCTGGCCGTTACTGGCTTGACGTCGTGGCTTATGACGTGGACCTCACCCAGCGTCACCAGCGGGTGAAGATCGCGCTTCTGGCGATCATCGTCATATTGCTGATCGTCCTTTTATTGCCGCTTCTCGGCATCGGAGTCGCAACCAACGGCATCGCCGGCCATTGAGCCGGCGGAGGAGCGGCACCATGGCCTACAAGATCGCGATCATCGTCGGCAGCCTTCGCGAGGGCAGCCTCAACCGCAAAATGGCGCGCGCGATCTGCGGCATCCGCGGCGACAATCTCGATTGCTCGATGGTCGAAATCGGCGACCTGCCGCTCTACAACCAGGACCTCGACTCCAACCCGCCCGACCAATGGAAGCGCTTCCGCGAGCAGATCCGGCCTGCGGACGGCGTGCTGTTCGTCAGCCCCGAGTACAACCGCGGCATCCCCGGCGTGCTCAAGAATGCGATCGACGTCGGCTCCCGCCCCTATGGCCAGAGCGTGTTCGACAAGAAGCCCGCCGCGATCGTCACCGTCTCGCCGGGCAGCATCGGCGGCTTCGGCGCGAACCACCAGATACGCCAGACCTGCGTGTTCCTCAACATGCCCGTGATGCAGCAGCCCGAGGCCTATCTCGGCCATGTCAGCGACGACAGCTTCGACGCGAACGGACAGCTCAAGGACGGTCCGCTGAAGGAGCTGGTCACCACGCTTGCCCACGCATTCCACGACTGGGTCGACATGATCCACCGCTCTCGCGCCGCGCTCGCCGAGGATAGTGCGCATGCGAGTCAGGCGGCGAAAGCCAAGGAACACGCCTGACACTTGGCGGGCGATGAACCGATCACCTACCTCAGGCGACCAACTCGGCGGAGGATCGCATGGAACTACCCTGGCTTTCGCGCTGGCAGGCGGAGGTCCGCGCCATCTTGCGGATCGTCATCGGCCTGCTGTTTCTCGAGCATGCCGTGATCAAGCTCGCCGGCTTCCCGCCTGGGGGGCAACCGGGGCTGCAGCATCCCGGAAGCTTCCTCTGGATTGCCGGCATCATCGAGCTGGTGACCAGCATCCTCGTGACCCTCGGCCTGTTCACACGGATTGCCGCGTTCGTCGCAGCGGGTGAGATGGCCGTGGCCTATTTCATGGTCCACTTCCCGAAAGGCTTTTATCCCGCGGTGAACATGGGCGAAGCCGCGATCCTCTATTGCTTCGTCTTCCTCTACCTCGCCGCCGCCGGGCCGGGCGCCTGGGCGATTGACAATCTGCGCAGGAGGAACGAGCCGATCAGGTGACCTTGGCGCGCGCCTTGAAGCGCGGCTGGTCCCATTCGCGGCTTGCTAGGATCTCGGCGAGGATTTCGGCGGCCCCGACGACATCGACATAACGCGTGTAGAGCGGGGTGAAGCCGAAGCGCATCAGGTCGGGCGCTCGGAAATCGCCGATCACTCCGCGCGCGATCAGCGCCTGCATCACTGCGTATCCCTCCGGATGGGCGAAGACGACGTGGCTGCCGCGCTGCGTCGGGTCGCGCGGTGAGGCGAGGCGGACCTCGTTGCCGGAGCGCGCTTCGACCTCGTCAACAAACAGCTGCGACAGCTTGCGCGACTTGGCCTCGATGTCGGACATCGAAATGCCATCGAAGGTGGTGATCCCGGCATCGAGCGCCGCGAGCGAGAGCACCGAGGGCGTGCCTGTCAGAAATTTGAGCATTCCGCTCGCCGGCCGGTAATCGTCGACGAAGGCGAAGGGCTCGGCATGGCCCATCCACCCTTGGAGCGGATTGGCGAGCTCGTCCTGCAGCCGCTCCGCGACATAGATGAAGGCCGGCGCGCCCGGCCCGCCGGTCAGATATTTATATCCGCACCCGACCGCGAGGTCGCAGCCGCTGCCGCCGAGGTCGAGCTCGACCGCTCCGGCGCTGTGCGATAGGTCCCATACGGTGAGCGCGCCCGCCTCATGGGCCGCTTCGTTGATGGCGCGCATGTCGTAGATCGAAGCCGACCGGTAGTCGACATGCGTCAGACTCACGACGGCAGTGTCGCCGTCGATCGCGTCGAGCACCTCGTCCGGCGCGACAGCTTTCACCTCCACTGCGAGCATGTCGGCGAGGCCCTGCGCGACATAGAGGTCCGTGGGGAAATTCGCCCGGTGACTGAGGATCGTGCGGCGGCCCGGGCGAGCGCGCACGGCGGCGGCAAGCAGCTTGAACAGGCACACACTGGTCGAATCGGCGATCAGCAGCTCGTTCGGCCTGGCGCCGACGATCCGCGCGAGCTTCGCTGCGATTTCCACGGGCCAGTCGATCCACCGATTTTTGTTCCAGCTCGCGATCAGGTCCGCGCCCCACTGCCGCTCGGCGGTGGTCGCGAGTGCAGAGGGAGCGGACTTCGGCAGCGCGCCCAGCGAGTTCCCGTCTAGGTATATTACGCCATCGGGAAGGCAGAACCGCTCCCGCGCGGAGGCGAGCGGGTCGGCGGCGTCAAGGCGATCGGCTTCGTCGAGAGTCACAGCTTCGGCAAGGTCACGCCCTTCTGGCCCATATATTTACCGGCGCGGTCGGCGTAGCTCACCTCACACGGCTCGTTGCCCTGGAGGAACAGGAACTGGCACGCCCCCTCGTTGGCATAGACTTTCGCGGGCAGCGGCGTGGTGTTCGAGAATTCGAGCGTCACATGCCCCTCCCAGCCGGGCTCGAGCGGCGTCACGTTCACGATGATCCCGCAGCGCGCATAGGTCGACTTGCCAAGGCAGATCACCAGCACGTCGCGCGGAATCCGGAAATATTCGACCGTGTGGGCGAGGCAGAAGCTGTTGGGCGGGATGATGCAGACGTCGGTCTTCCGGTCGACGAAGCTGTTGTGGGCGAAGTCCTTGGGGTCGACGATCGCATTGTCGACGTTGGTGAAGATCTTGAACTCGTCCGACACGCGCGCGTCGTAGCCGTAGGAGGACAGGCCGTAGCTGATGCAGCCCTCGCGCCGCTGCGCCTCGACGAACGGCTCGATCATGCCCTGCTTCTGCGCAGCCTCGCGAATCCAGCGGTCGGACAGAATGGCCATGTGGAGTGCGTAACGAGCCGGTCCGCACCCATCAATTCGCTTCGATTATTTCTGTGGATGGGCGCGACGTCGCGAATTCGGGACTTCCTGCGAACGATCGTGCGATTCGTGCACAACCTATCCACAACTGTGCTATTTCTGCCTCGCTTGATGTGGGGCCGCACGAGCGTAGGAGCCTTGCATGGCCGAAGTCATCCGCATCGCCGAGTCCGCGTCCGAATCTCCCCAGGTCCTGCCGCAGAATGTCGAAGCCGAAGCCGCGCTTTTGGGCGCGCTGATGATCGACAACCGCCTCATTGAGGACATCCAGCTCAAATTAAAATCGCACCATTTTTTCGAGCCGCTCCACGGGCGCATCTACGAAGCCATTCTAAAGCTTACGGATTCGAACCGAGTGGCGAATCCTGTGACGTTGCGGCCACTTTTCGAGGCGGATGAATCGATAAAAGAAGTTGGCGGCGCGGCTTATTTGGCGCAATTGACTGGATCGGGCGCGGCCGTAATCGGGGCAAGGGACTTCGCCCAGCAGATCTATGATCTGGCGTTGCTCCGTGCACTGATTGGCGTAGGTCGCGACCTGGTCGAAGGCGCGCTCGACACGAGTGAGGACGTTGCCCCCCTCGCTCAAATCGAGCGCGCCGAGACCGAGCTGTACAAGGTGGCCGAGGAGGGGGGAGCCGAGGGCAAGGCCAAGTCCTTCTCCGACGCCACCAAGGAAGCGCTGGAGATGGCCGAGCGCGCGCTCAATAGCGGCGGCCATCTTTCAGGCTTCACCACCGGCCTCGAAAGCTTGAATGCCAAGATCGGCGGCCTTCACAAATCGGACCTGATCATCGTCGCCGGGCGCCCGGGTATGGGCAAGAGCGCGCTCGGGACGAATATCGCTTTCGCCGCCGCTCAGCGCTTCCTCAACGACGCCGAGGACGGTATCGAGGCGAGCAAGTCGGCCGGAGCTCCAGCTGCGCTGTTCAGCCTCGAAATGTCGGCCGACCAGCTCGCCACCCGTATTCTCGCCGAGCAGTCGGGCATCAGCTCCGAGAATCTCCGCATGGGGCGGATCAGCCAGCAGGAGTTCCGCCATCTCGCGCGCGCCGCCGCGGAGCTTCAGAGCCTGCCGCTGTACATTGACGACACACCCGGCCTGACGATCGCCGCGCTGCGCACCCGCGCCCGCCGCCTCAAGCGGCAGAAGGGCATCGGTCTGGTCGTGGTCGACTACCTGCAGCTGCTGCAGGGCTCGTCCAAGTCGAGCGACGTCAACCGTGTCCAGGAAATCTCCGAGATCAGCCGCGGCTTGAAGCAGCTCGCCAAGGAGCTCGACGTGCCGGTCATCGGCCTGTCGCAGCTCAGCCGCGCCGTCGAGCAGCGCGAGGACAAGCGCCCGCAGCTGTCCGACCTGCGCGAATCGGGCTCGATTGAGCAGGACGCCGACATCGTGCTCTTCATCTATCGCGAGGATTATTATCTCGCCGCCAAGCAACCGGCCGAGGACCATCCCGATTTCGCCGAATGGCAGGAGCAGATGGGCCGCGCTTACGGCCGCGCGGAAGTGATCGTGGCCAAGCAGCGCCACGGCGCCACCGGCAAGGTCCACCTCAAGTTCGACAGCCGGATCACCAAGTTCACCGACGCGGCGGACGAATCGTACCTGCCGGAAGTACGCTCCTAGAACCTTGGGAGGGGAGGGGGTGAGGGCGCCGCCGACGGGTCGGCGCCCTTACTCGTTCTTACGGCCCGATATCCTCGCTGCTCTCCGGCTGCTGGATCTTCTCGGGCGTGCCGGGCGCGAAGTGAAGCGCCTTGGCGATGTTGACATCCCAGCCGTACACGTCCGGCCTGAACTGGATCCGCGACCCGTCCCAGAATGCAGTGTGATAGAGCAGGCGGACGGGAATCTCGTTCGGCAGCTTGACGAACGTCTCCTCGTCCTGCTGCGTCGCCTGCTGAAACTTGTCGAGGACGTCTTCCTGCTGCGCCAGGGCGGTCGCGAACTCCATGGCGTTTTCAACCCGCACGCAGCCGTGGCTGCGGTGACGGTCAGGTAAGGCGAATATTGCCTTCGCGGGCGTATCGTGAAGATAGATCGCCTCGTCGTCGCGCATGTCGAACTTGACCAGTCCGAGCGAATTCTTCGGTCCTGATTGCTGGATCCACTTGCCGTCCTGTTGGGTGTAGCCGTTGGCGGCGAGCCAGGCGGGACTCTTCGTCGCCAGCTCCTTTGCGGCGATCCCTTCCGGGATTCTCCAGACAGGATTGGCGACGAGCTGGAACAACGGCGCCTGGAGCTGGGGGGTGGGCTTGTCGGGCTGTCCGTTGATCACCTTTCGATGATCGAGGTGCTGCCCGTCGCGCCAATAGTCGAGGAACGACGCGGCGGTGTTGACGTCGATGCGCGTCGCGGGGGGAGTCCGCGGAAGCCACCGCAGTCGCTCCATGGCGATGGCCAGTTGCCGCGCGCGGGCAGCGGGGCCGCTGCTCAACGCGTCGATTGTCTGTTTGCCGAGCACCCCATCCGGTTTCGTGCCCGAATCCGACTGAAACTGCTTCACCGCCGCGACCAGCTTGGGCGTGTAAGCCGTTGCCGGTGCCGCCCCCATTTGGGCATCCGGGATATAGCCGCCCGACTGGAGCACGGCGACGATCGCCGGAATGCGCGGGTCGCGCGCACCAGGCTTGATCGGCTTGTCGTCGGGGATCGCCTGCTGGTTCGCCTGGTTCGCGAGCTTCACATATTTGAGAAAAGCGGCGCTCAGCGCCTTATATTCGTCGGTCTGCGGCGTAAGCGAGTTGAGCCAGTCGGCAACGTCGCCCTTCTGCAATGCCTGCTGAAGCCCCGAGCGCACGTCCGTCTTCGGATGCGGAATCGTATAGACCTCGTGCAGTTGAGTCGGATCCGAGTAGCCGTCGGCGAGAGCCGAGGCGTATTTCAGCGCGGCTTGCGCGAGCGCTTCGCCAGTTTCGCCGCCCTGCAGGAACAGCTCGGGTTTCAGTCCGTTTGCCGGCGCCCCGTTGGTGATCGCGTCGCGAATCTGCTTTTCGGCTTTGCCGCTGAGCGTGATGCCCGAGGGTTGGGCGGTCGACGAGGCGTTCTGGTTGGAGCTGCCGCCCTGGGAACAAGCGACCAGAGCAGTCGTGGACAGGGCCAGGGCGAGCGCCGGGCCGATCAGTTTGGTTTTCATCCGGCCTTGAACGCGAGGATCGGCTCAACCGATCCATGGCTGATCAATCAATCTTCTTGCATGTTCGGGTCGCGCAGGCCCTCGCCGATCGCCGCGCGAGGGCGGTCGGCTTCACTGCTGGTCACGGGATAGGCGGAATAGTCCGCGGCGTAGAACGCGCTCGGCCGATGGTTGCCCGAGATGCCGACGCCGCCGAACGGAGCGTTCGACGGGGCTCCGTTAGTCGGCTTGTTGCGGTTGATGACTCCGGCGCGGACGTTCGCCCAGAATTTGTCGTAAAGCTCGGGCGTGCCGCCGACGAGGCTCGCCGCGAGGCCGTAGCGGGTGTTGTTGGCCTCATCGATCGCGGCGTCGAAATCCTTGACCCGGATGACCTGCAGCACCGGGCCGAAGATTTCCGCGTCGGGCCTGTCCTTGACCTCGGTGACGTCGATCAGCGCCGGCGTCAGATAGGGCCGCTCCTCGAAGGGCCGGTCGAGCCGCCGGAGCGGCTTTCCGCCCTTCATCATAAGGTCGAGCCATTGCTCCTGCACATGGTCGGCAGCGGCATTGTCGATCACCGGACCCATGAACGGTTGCGGGTCCGCGAACGGATGGTCGACGATGACTCGATCGAGCGTCGCGCAAATCGCGTCGAGCAGCGGCCCTTCCTTGCCGTCCTCGACGATCAGCCGCCGAGCCGCGGTGCAGCGCTGCCCCGCCGTAAGGTAGGCCGACTGTACGGCGATGGTCGCGGCCGCTTCGACGTCCTTCGCGTGCCAGACTACCAGCGGGTTGTTGCCTCCGAGCTCGAGCGCGAGGATTTTCTGCGGGGTCTCGGCGAACTGCTTGTGCAGCGCCATGCCGGCGCGCGCCGAGCCGGTGAACAGTAGACCGTCGATGCCCGGTTGAGCGGCAAGTGCGCGGCCCTGCTCCGGGCCCCCGATCAGCAGCCGGACCACGCCGTCCGGGATCGTGGCTTCATGGAAGCAGCGGACGAGGAATTCGCCCGTGGCGGGAGTCTTCTCCGACGGCTTGAAGACTACCGCGTTGCCGGCGATCAGCGCCGGGACGATATGCCCGTTCGGGAGGTGCGCCGGGAAATTGTACGGGCCGAGAACGGCGAGCACACCATGCGGCTTGTGGCGCACCGCGATGCGGTTGCCGAGCGCGGCTTCCATCTTCCGCTGCGGACTCCGCTCGGCATAAGCGTCGACCGAGATTTCGACCTTGTTGACCACCGCGCCGACTTCGGTCCGCGCCTCCCAGAAAGGTTTCCCGGTCTCGTGTGCGATCAGCTCGGCAAACTCGTCCTGCTTCTTGCGCACGACGTTGGCGAAGCGGCGGAGCGCTTCGATGCGATAGGCGTGCGAATGGGCGGCCCACGCCGGCCATGCGGCGCGCGCCGCCGCCACTTCGGCCGCGGCATCGCCGGTCTTGCCGGACCAGATTTCCTCGCCGGTTGCAGGGTTGGTGGAAACGAGCGTCTCGGTCACGAGAGCGCGGTCCACGACGGGCTCGGCTTCGTCAAGCTGCCGGTGCATCTTGCTCCATCGCTTCGCCCATTCTGCGCACGGCTGTAACCTTGTCCTCGAACGGCCGCCAGTCGTCGCGCTCCGCGATTGCCGACCAGATCGCCTCGACCTCCTCGATGTGCATCGAGCATGGCGCAGGGTCGGACCAATAGGCATGCGACCGCACCGTCTCGCGCCCGGCAAGCAGATGCGCGAGCGCGCGGAACTCCTCCGCAGGATAAGCTTCTGTGCCGGGATCACGCCCGCCGCGCCAGTCGAAGAAGATCCGGTCGATCGGCTGCGCCCGCGTCGCAAGCGCCTTGATGAGGGCAGCGGCAATCTCGCGGTCATTCGCGCCAGGAGCAATGCCAAGCCGCCGAAGCATCGCCGCGACCAGCGCCTGCTCGAAGCGCGCACTCCAGTCGTTCAGCAGGTCCGACAGCGGCGGCGCTTCGGCGACTAGCGACAGGCAGCCGGCGAGCTGCGCGAGGTCCCAGTGGATCGCCTCCGGCTGCCGCCCGAAGGCGTAGAGGCCGTAATGGTCGAAATAGGCTGCGGTGAACTCCGGGTCCCAGTCGGGCGTAAAGCGCCACGGGCCATAATCGAAGCTCTCGCCGGTGATGCTGATATTGTCGCTGTTGAGCACACCGTGGACGAAGCCCGCCGCCATGTAGGATGCGGCGAGGATGGCCGTCGCGCTGCTCGCCAGATCGAACAGCCGAAGCGCATTTGCGGCGTCATCATCTGAGGGCTGTTCGTCGTAGAGGTTGTCGAGGCAGTAGCGCACCAGCTTGTTGATGTTCTCGACGTCGCCGAAGAATGCGAGGCGCTGGAAGGTGCCGATGCGGATGTGCCCATGGCTGAGCCGGGTCAGCACCGACGAGCGGGTGGGGGAGGGCTCGTCGCCGCGCTCGAGCTGCTCGCCCGTCTCGAACAACGCGAAGCTCTTCGAGGTATTGACGCCGAGCGCCTCGAGCATCTCGGTCGCGAGAACCTCGCGAACCCCGCCCTTGAGCGTCAGGCGGCCGTCCGCGTGACGGCTGTACGGAGTCTGTCCCGAACCCTTGGTGCCGAGGTCGAGCAGACGGTCCCGGTCATCACGGAGCTGGGCAAAGGTGAAGCCTCGGCCGTCGCCGATCTCCGGATTGTACACGCGGAACTGATGCCCGTGGTAGCGAAGCGCGAGCGGCTGTTCGAGGTTGGCCGGGAGCGGTTCGAACCGGCAGAAATGCTGCGCCCAGCGAGCGGGCTCTAGATCACCGAGTCCGACTCGCTCTGCCCAGCGCTGGTTGACGAAGCGCGGTTCGCATCTGGGAAATGGCGCCGGCTCGACGGGATCGTAGAAATCGGTACCGAGGGAGAGGATTCGCGGGTCGGCGCGGTAATGCGGCGACGGTGTCAACCTCAGGCGACCAGCTTCTTGAGCTTGGCAAGAGCGTCGGAATCGGGCTCGTCCGGAGAGATCGCCGCCACGAAATTGCCGTCGGGGTCGAACAGCTCGACAATCGCGCTGTGCATCATCTCCTTGCCGGCCATCGGATGCGGCGACGGCTCGGCGTAAATGCCGTACTGCTTCTTCACCTGGTCGATCTGAGCCTGCGAGCCGGTAAGGCCGATGATCGGCGAATTGAACAGGGTCGCATATTGGCCGACCTGCTTGGGCCCGTCGTGGCTCGGGTCGATGGTGACGAAGACAATGTTGAACTTCGAGAGGCCCCCGACCTCATTGCGCAGCTTGACCATCCGCGAGAGCGTCGTCGGGCAGACGTCGCCGCAGCGGGTGAAGCCGAAATAGATGGCGTAGGGCTTGCCGAGCAGCTTCTCGCTGGAGAAGGGTTTGCCGTTGCCGTCAATTAGTGAGAACGGACCGCCGAAGCTCGACGGAGCGGCGCCCGTCGTCGCCTGCGGCGGATGGACGGTCACGCGCTGGATAAGCAGAAGCGCGGCGATCCCCGCGATCGCGAGCAGGACGATGATCCAGACGAGGATCCGGACCCGCCGGAGCTTGGACTTGGGCGGCTCTTTTTCGGTCATACCTTCGCCCCCGCGAACGCCTGTTCGAGATCGGCGATGAGATCGTCGGAATCCTCGATACCGACCGAGAAGCGGATCAGGTTGTCGGTGATCCCGCGGGGCTCGCGCACTTCCTTGGGAACCGACGCATGGGTCATGATCGCCGGATGATTCACGAGGCTTTCGACGCCTCCGAGGGATTCGGCGACGGTAAAGATCTGGAAGCGCTCCATGACCCGCCGCGTCCGCTCGAGGTCGCCGTCGATGAGGCAGGAGAGCATTCCGCCGAAGCCGTGCATCTGCCGCTTGGCGAGCTCGTGCTGCGGGTGGCTTTCGAGGCCGGGATACCAAACTTTCGCCACGCTCGGGTTCGACTCGAGCCAGCGCGCGACCTTCATCGCATTATCGCAGTGGCGCTGCATTCGGACGGCCAAGGTCTTCACGCCGCGGTTGGCGAGAAAGGCGTCGAACGGGCCCATGATCCCGCCGATCGAGTTCTGCAGGAACTTAAGCTCCTTCGCGAGCTCGTCGGTGCGGGCGACGACGGCTCCGCCGATCATGTCCGAATGGCCGTTCAGATATTTCGTCACGGAGTGGAGCACGAGATCGAACCCGAGGTCGAGCGGGCGCTGGATCCACGGCGTGGCGAACGTATTGTCGGCGACCGCGATCAGGTTGTGCGCCTTGGCGATCCGCGCGAGCGCCTCAAGGTCGGCAAGCTTCATCAGCGGGTTGGTTGGCGTTTCGACCCACAGCATCCGCGTGTTGGGTTTTATCGCCGCTTCGACCGAACCGAGGTCGGAGAAATCGACGTAGGAGAAGTCGTGCCCGGCCGAGCGCCGGCGGACCCGCTCGAACAGCCGGTATGTGCCGCCGTAGAGGTCGTCGCCGGCAAGGACATGCGAGTCCGAGTCCAGCAAGTCTAGGATGGTCGAGGCAGCCGCCATGCCCGACGCGAACGCGAAAGCGTCGGCTCCATTCTCGAGGTCGGCGACGACCCGCTGGAAGGCCTCTCGGGTCGGATTGCTCCCGCGCGCATAGGCATAGCCCTTGTTCACCCCCGGGCTTTCCTGCGCATAGGTCGACGTCGCGTAGATCGGCATCATCACCGCTCCGGTGGTCGGGTCGGGATGCTGGCCGGCGTGGATCACGCGCGTCGAGAAACGCAGACGGTTGGGCAGTTCGGCCATTGTCGGGACCTCAGTCGGGCTTTGGGTGCAGGCGCAGATAGTTGATCAGATCGACGCGGGTGATCACGCCGACGAATTCGCTGCCGTCCATGATCAGCGCCACTTCCTCGCGTTCGAAGATCGGCAGCAGCGAGTCAATCGGCTCGCTCACCTGCAGGGTCTTGAGGTGGGTCGTCATCACCGAATCCACCGGCTGTCCGAAACGGGCCTCGCGCGCCAGCTCCTCATTGTCCACACCCTTCAGGATGTCGCTTTCGTCGAGGATTCCGACGAGATGGCCGTTGTCGATCACGGGGAGCTGCGAGACGTCCGCCTGCCGCATCCGGTTGTAAGCCGACAGCAGAGTGTCCGACGGGCTGATCGAAACGACGCTGCCTTCGGACAGCTTGCGGGGGATGAGGTCGCGGAGGTCTCCATGGATCGGCCGATCGGCGAGTCCCTGCTCCGCGAGCCAGGAATCGCTGTAGACTTTCGACAGATATTTCGCGCCGGTGTCACAGGCCAGAGTGACGACGCGCAGCGGCTCGGTCTGCTCGCGGCAGAAGCCCAGCGCCGCGGCTAACAGCGTGCCCGTCGATGAGCCGGCGAGGATGCCCTCGCGCATCAGCAGCTCGCGCGCCGCCTCCATGCTCTCGCGGTCGGAGACGTAATAGGCCTCGCTGACGAGAGCGAGGTCGGCATTGTCGGGAATGAAGTCCTCGCCGATCCCCTCGACATTCCACGACCCCGCTTCGGCCAGTTCGCCGGTCTTCACATAATGCGCAAGGATCGACCCGACGGGATCGGCGAGCACCATCCGGGTCTTGGGCGAATGTTGGGCGAAGTAGCGGCCGATGCCGGACAGCGTGCCGCCCGAGCCGACGCCGACGACGATCGCATCGACGTCCCCGTGCATCTGCTCGAAAATCTCGGGTGCCGTCGTGCGATAATGGGCGAGCGGATTGTTGGGGTTTCCGAACTGGTTGACGAAGTAGGCACCGGTCTCCCGCGCGATTCTTTCCGCGACGTCCTGATAATATTCGGGGTCGCCCTTCCCGACGTCCGAGCGGGTGATGCGCACGTCCGCGCCGAGCGCACGCAGGTGCTGGACCTTCTCCCGCGCCATCTTGTCCGGCACGACCAGGATGATCCGGTAGCCTTTCAGGACGCCGACGAGCGCCAGCGCGAGGCCGGTGTTGCCGGCGGTCGCCTCGATGATCGTCCCGCCCGGTTTCAGTGTGCCGTCCTGCTCGGCCGCGTCGATCATCGACAAGGCAATGCGGTCCTTGATCGACCCGCCGGGGTTCTGGCTTTCGAGCTTGATGAACAGACGGCAGGGGCCGGTGTCGAGATGCTTGAGCTCGACCATCGGCGTCGAGCCGATCAGGTCGAGCACCGACCCGACGGGCTTCGCAAGAGGACTATCGGTCATCGCCGCCTTTACGCCTGAGAGCAGAGGGTTTCGTCTGCGAGCGAAAGTGGAGGCCCGAGCCGGAATCGAACCGGCGTGCAAGGATTTGCAGTCCTCTGCGTAACCACTCCGCCATCGGGCCTGGTGCGCCGCCTTTCGGCGAGCTTGGCCCCGCGGTCAAGCCGAATGCCGGCATCCGCGGGCGTGTACTCATGTTGCAATTGCAAATTACTCGCATTAGCAGACCAGAACAGTTCAGAAGAAAAGGGGTTCACTGGTGAGGAATATATGGGTCTTCGCGTTCGGCGTGGCAGCTCTTGCGTCGGCTCCGGCGCAGGCGGACGAGCGCTATTTCGGCTACACCTACTCAGCCGAGCCGATGCCGAAGGGCGAGACCGAGATCGAGCTGTGGGCGACCGACCGCCGAGGCAAGGAGACGGGGCATTATGATGCCCAGGATTACCGGATCGAGATCGAGCACGGTTTCACGGACCGGCTGACGCTATCCGGCTATCTCAACCTTGGCAGCCACCACATCCGCGGTCTCGAGCCCGACTTCGAGGACGTCCACCGCAACTTCGCGCTTCAGGGGCTTTCCTCGGAGATCAAATATAATGTCCTCAGCCCGTACAAAGACGGCGTCGGACTGACGCTTTACGCCGAGCCGGCCTGGTCGCGAATCCACAGCGTTGAAGGGGAGAAGGGCACCGAATATGAGCTCGAACTGAAAGCGATCCTCCAGAAGAACTTCCTCGACGACCGCCTCATCTGGGCGACGAACTTCGTGTTCGAGCCGGAGTGGGAACACGAAAAAGAGATCGACGAGGAGACCGGCGCGCGCGAGAGCGAGTGGGAGAAAGAACTCAAGCTGCACGTGACGACCGGCGTCGCATACCGGGTCGCTCCCGGCTGGTTCGCAGGACTCGAGGGGCGCTACTCCAGCGTCTATCCCGACTTCACGCATGGCTTGCACCGCGAGACCTATGCCGTGTTCGGCGGTCCGACGATCCACTATGCGGCAAAGAAATGGTGGGTGACGGCGAGCTATCAGCCGCAGCTGTTCGGCTCTCCGAGCCCGCGCGGGGGCCGTGCTCTCGACGAATTCGAAAAGCGTGAGTTCAGGGTCATTTTTGGGTACGAATTCTGATGAGTAGAGCAGGTCGGAGCTGGTTCATTGTCATTCCGGGGGCTGCCGCCGCGGTCGTCCCCGCGTCCGTTCTTGCCACCGTCTATATGTCGGTCGAGCAGGCGCAGCAGGCGATGTTCCCAGGTTCGCGCTTCGTCGCCCACGAACTCGTGTTAACGCCCGCCCAGCGCAAGGCGATCGCCAGCGCGTCGCATGTCGGCAGCTTCGACAATGTCCTCCACGTCTGGGACGCGCGCCAGGGAAACGTCCGCGCCGGGTGGTTCATCGTCGACCGAGTGGTCGGGAAGCATGACTACATCACCTATGCGGTCGCGCTCACTCCGGACGGCGCGGTGAAGCGCGTCGAGATTCTGGAATATCGCGAGACTTACGGGGGCGAGATCCGCAATGCGGCGTGGCGCCAGCAGTTCGTCGGCAAGCGCTTCGGCGCCGCGTTGCAGCTCGGCAAGGACATCAAGAACATTTCGGGCGCGACGCTCTCGAGCCGTCACGTGACCGACGGAATCCGGCGCCTGCTCGCGACCTATCAGCTGCTGCTCAGGAATGCTTAGCCGCTGCCGTCCGCTGCTCGGCACGTTCGTCGAGATCTCGGCGGGCGGCGAAGCTGCGATCGAGAGGGCATACGCCGCTGTCGAGCGGGTTCATCGGCTGATGAGCGCACATGAGCCCGAGAGCGACGTTTCGCGGATCAACCGGTTTGCGCATCGAGTGAGCGTCGAAGTGGACGACTGGACCGTCGCCGTGCTCCGGCGCGCGCAATTCTGGTCGCAGCAGAGCGACGGCGCATTCGATGTCGTTCGTGCCGGGAAGCTGGCTTTGGCGGGCGGCTATCTCCCCCGCCCTGCCGATCAGCCGGAGGCGCAGGCAGGCAATTGGGCGGAGCTTCAGCTCGACGGCAATACGGTGCGGCTGGCCAAGGCCGCGTGTGTCGATGTTGGCGGGATTGCGAAGGGCTTTGCGGTCGATCGAGCCGTCGAGGCACTTCGCTCTTGCGGGGCCGACTACGGCCTCATCAACGCCGGCGGCGATCTCGCGGGCTTCGGACGGGAATGGCGCGCGGCGATCCCGCATGGACACACCCGCCGCGAGATCGTCGAGCTCATCGTCCGCGACGATGCGGTCGCCACCAGCGGGCTTCTGCCCGACGGCACGGGCAGCCATTTACCTGACCGCGATGCAACCTACCTGTCGGCGAGCGTCCGCGCGCCAACCTGCATCGACGCCGATGCGCTGGTGAAGGTGCTGATTTCGCGCAGCGACCGCGCCTCGCACTGCCTGTCGCTGGTTGGTGGCGACGGTCTGGTCATTACGCGGTCAGGCTCGATCGAAACGATTGAGCGCCTCGCCGCATGAAACGGCCGAGCTTCAATCTCAAGTTGCCCGGCTGGCACGAGTGGCTGATCTATCTGACCACCGCCGTCCTGTTGCTCACCGGCGTCGCATGGCTGCTGCTCGATCGCTTTGCCAAGGTACAGGGCGAATTCGGCCCGGAACCCAATCCTGCGCTTCCATGGCTTTTGATGCTTCACGGGATTGTCGCGTACGCGTTCGTCATCGTCGCTGCGATGCTGACGCCGGTGCACATGCGCCTCGGGTGGAGTTCTCACCGAAACCGGCCGAGCGGACTGCTGCTGGTCGGAGTGAGCCTGTTCCTCGCCGCGACCGGGCTCGCGCTCTATTATTCGACCGCCGATGCGCTTCGCTCATGGTTCAGCCTGGTGCACTGGCTCGCCGGCATTGCGGTTCCGCTGGTGCTTGTCATCCATCTGCTGCGCGGCAAGGGCTCAAGGCCGCGACGGCGCCCGAGGCGGCAGCGCAACTGATCTGCTGCTCGTCTTTCGATGAATGGCGGTTGGCCTTGCCACAAGCTGCCGATATGAGCGTCCACCCGGTTGCGTTCGTGGCGTGACCGAGGACAAACTTGAACTTTAACTGTATTATCGGCATATAACAGCTATGACCGCTCACAGTGCGATCCCCGATTTTGCTGCTGCGCGCGCGGCCATGGTCGAGAATCAGCTTCGGCCTCAGGGCGTGAGCGACCCGGCGGTGCTCGACGCAATGGGCAGCGTTCCGCGCGAGAAGTTCCTGCCGCCCCAGACCCGCCCGCTCGCTTATGTCGATCGCGCGGTGTCGATGGGCGATAGGCGCTTCTTGCCCGCGCCGGCGGTGCTTGGGTCGCTCCTGATGCAGATGATGCCCGTGCGGGGCGAGCGAGCGCTCGTTGTCGGCGCGGGCACCGGCTATTCGGCCGCCGTCCTCGGGGCGATGGGCCTGGTGGTGACCGCGCTCGAGAGCTCGCCCGAGCTTGCGGCAGCGGCGCGCGAGAACGCCGTCGAGGTTGTCGAGGGGATGCTCGAGGCCGGCTTCGACAAGGCCGCGCCCTATGATCAGATCCTGATCGATGGAGCGGTCGAATATATTCCCGACGCGATCGTCGATCAGCTCGCCAACGGCGGCCGACTGGGCACGGCTCTCGTCGACCGCGGAATCACGCGCCTGATTGTTGGCCGAAAGGCCGGCGGGGCATTCGGCTATTTGTCACTGAGCGATGCGGGCGTTCCGGTGCTTCCCGGTTTCGTTCGCCCGAAGGCTTTCACTTTCTAAAGAGGGTTCTTCCAGAGTGGTTCGCAAGCTTCTTACCGGTTCGCTGATCGCCGCCTTGATGGCTGGCGCGGCCGGCGCCGACACGCTGCGCGAAGCGCTCGTCTCGGCCTATCAGACCAACCCAACGCTGACCGCCCAGCGGCAGACTCTCGAAGCGACCGACGCGACCGTCGCGATCGCGAAAGCGGCCGGCCGCCCGCAGGTGAGCGGAACGGTCGGGCTCAACCGCGACATCAGCCAGACCGGCGTCCTCTCGACCGGCGGCAAGGGACCGTCTCTGACGGCTGGGGTGACGGTCAGCTACCCTTTATTCAACGGCGGCCGCGTTAGGAACGAGGTCCGCGCTGCCGAAACGAGGGTCGAAGCCGGACGGGCGACGCTCAGCGCCGTCGAAGGCGACGTCTTCACCAACGCGGTGTCGGCCTACATGGATGTGATCCGCGACCGAGCCATCGTCGAGCTGAATCAGAACAACGTAAAGGTGCTCCAGACCAACCTCGACGCGACGCGCGATCGTTACCAGATCGGCGACCTGACTCGCACCGACGTCGCGCAGTCTGAGGCTCGGCTCCAGCTCGGCTTTGCCCAGCTCGCGACGGCGCAGGGCAATGCGGCGGCGAGCGAGGCAACCTACCGCCAGGTGATTGGTCATCCGCCGGGCGATCTCGCGCTCCCGCCGCCGCTTCCGCCGCTTCCAGCGACCGCCGACGAAGCCGTGCGGATCGCGCTTGCCGACAATCCCGACCTAGTCGCGATCAATCGCCAGGAGATCGCCGCGGGTTACGATGTCAATGTTGTGAAGGCGAGCCGCCTGCCGACGCTGTCGGCGCAGGCCAACGGCAGTTACGCGGCGAACCTCGCCGGCAATGCTCCGGCGGGTTTTCCGAACACGGGAACGCAGACTTCGGTCGGCCTCGGCGCTTCGATTCCGATCTTCCAGGGCGGTCTCCCCGCTGCTCGGATCCGCCAGGCGCAGGCCCAGCAGGGGCAGCTGCGCGAGCAGGTCGTCGGCACAGAGCGCGCGGTCGTCCAGCAGACGCGCGCGGCCTTCTTCAATTATGAAGCGGCGCAGCAGGCGATCCAGGCGCAGACCGTCGCCGTCCAGGCCAACGAGCTCGCGCTCGAGGGCAACCGGGCCGAGCAGAGCGTCGGCACGCGAACGATCATCGAAGTGCTGAACGCCGAGCAGGACCTGTTGAACTCCCAGGTCGCGCTGGTGACCGCCAAGCGCAATGCCTATGTCGCCGGCTTCCAGCTCCTCAATGCCATGGGCCAGGCGCAGGCGCAGGACCTCGGCCTCGACGGCGGTCCGCTCTACGATCCGCTCGGCAATTACCGGCGCGTGGCCAATAACTGGAATGATTGGGTGACCGATCCGGCGCATGTGCCTGGCGCGACGAGGACGGTGAGCCCGCAGGAGATGCCCGCCAACCCGGTCGTCGTCCCGCAGATTATCCCGGCGCTCGATAATCCGGCGCCTCCCGCCTCCACCGTAGTGACACCCGTGCCAACGGGCCCGGGCATTCCTCCGCCGCCAGCGTCGACGAGCTCGCAACCGGGCCATTGAGCTCGCAATCGCCACGTCGCGCGTGACTCCGCGGCGGCATTGAAGCTATCGTCGCTTTATGCAGTCGCCCGGCCGCGAACCTTCGATGGAAGACATCCTCGCCTCGATCAAGAAAGTGATCGCCGAGGAGAAGGAGTTGCGCGCGGCCGCCTTGCCGGTGGACAGCATTGAGGACGAGCCGCTTCCCGAGGAATCGAGCGCGGACGAGGATGTCCTCGAGCTCAATGAGCCGCTGGCCCCTCCAGTCGATCTGGGGCCGCCGCTGATTGACGAGGAGGTCGCCGGGCAGAGTCGCCATGCGCTGGAGGAGCTGCAGACCATCGCCGCCAGCATTCCCGCCGCGCCGCCCACGAACCCGCTCGAGGACATGGTCCGCGAAATGCTCCGGCCGATGCTCAAGAGCTGGCTCGACGAGCACCTGCCGCAGATGGTCGAGGATCATGTGAAGCGCGAGATCACTCGGATCACGGGCCGGCCGCTCTAATCTTTGCGACGCGCGGTGGCTTTGCTACGCCTGCGTCATGACCAAAGCCCCGCTTCTCCTCGCCGCCGCAATCATTGCCTCACCCGCCGCTGCGCGTCCGATGACTGCCATCGATCTCCAGTCGCTGCACCGTCTCGGCTCGCCCGACGTCTCGCCGGACGGACACTGGGCCGTGTTCACCGTCTCCAGCACCGACTGGAGCAAGAACAAGCGGGTCAACACGCTCGAGCTGCTCGACTTGACCAAAGCCGGGGCACAGCCAAGGCCGATCACCGGCGCCCAAAAGGGTCACGACGCGGCATTCGGTTCGGACGGGTCGCTGTGGTTCCTGATGCCGGTCGGCGACCAGGACCAGCTGTTCCGGATGCGCCTCGGCGCCGCTCCGGTTCAGGTCAGCGCGTTCAAGGGCGATATCGGCGGCTTCAAAGTCGCCCCGAGCGGGGATCGCGTCGTGGTATGGGCCGACCGTGATCTGCGCTGTCCTGACCTCAACTGCGCGAGCATAGCCCCGGCAAAGGCGATCGGCTCCGGCCGCACCTATGACCAACTGTTCGTTCGGCACTGGGACACGTGGGAAGTGCCCGGTGTCAAATCGCGGCTGTTCGGTTTCACGGTGCAAGGCGGCAAGCTTGCCGGCCCGGGCCTTCCGCTCACAGGCAACCTCGTCGGCGACGCGCCTTCGAAGCCGTTCGGCGGAGGGGAAGAGCTGAGCTTCTCGCCTGACGGGCGGACGCTGTTCTTCGCGATGCGCGAGGCCGGCAGAATCGAGCCGCTGTCGACCAACCTCGACATTTTCGAAGTTTCGGAAAGCGGAACCAGGGAGCCGGTGAACCTCACCGCCGCCAACAAGGCGACCGACACGCTGCCGACCGTCTCGCCCGACGGCCGTACGCTCGCTTATGTGGCGATGAAGCGGCCGGGCTACGAATCCGACCGGCAGGTGTTGATGCTCCGCGATCTCGCGTCGGGGCGAGTGCGCGCGCTGACAGAAGGGTGGGACCGTTCGATCGGATCGATCGAATGGGCGCCGGACGGCCGCAGCCTGCTCGTCACCGCCGAGGATACGCTGGAAAACCCGGTTTTCCGCGTCGATGCGGCCAGCGGCCAGGTGACGCGCCTCACCGGGGACGGCAACTTCGGCAATATCCACGTGCTGCCGGGCGGGTCGGTGATTGCGACGATGAACAGCATCCGTGCGCCCGACGACATTTACCGGATCGACGGCGGTCGGGTGACCCAACTCACGAACCTCAACGGGGCGCTTCTGGCCGAGCTCGACCCGGTCGCGTTCACCAAGTTCAACTTCAACGGCGCCAACAACGACACGGTCTGGGGCTGGACGCTGAAGCCGGCGGCCGCCACCGCGCCGCTGCCGATCTCCTTCCTGGTTCACGGCGGGCCGCAGGGCAGCTTCAACGACAGCTGGTCCTACCGCTGGAACCCGCGGCTGTTCACCGCGCCCGGCTATGCGGCCGTCAGCGTCGATTTCCACGGCAGCACCGGCTACGGCCAGGCCTTCCAGGACGCGATCCACCAGAATTGGGGCGGCTGGCCGCTCACCGACCTCAAGCTCGGGTTGGCTTACGCGACGGCGCACGACCCGCAGCTCCAGGCGAACAATGCCTGCGCGCTCGGCGGCTCCTACGGCGGCTATATGATGACCGGTTCAGGTGCATCGTCCAGCACGACGGCGTGTTCGATGCCCGCGCGATGGCCTACGAAAGCGAAGAGCTATGGTTCGACGAATGGGAGCATGGCGGGCATCCTTATTACGAGGCGCCGGGCGAGTTCGAGAAATGGAACCCGGTCAACTTCGTGACGAATTGGCGCACGCCCCAGCTGGTCATCACGAGCGAGCATGACTTCCGCATCCCCTATACGCAGGGGATCGCCGCCTTCACCGCGCTCCAGCGCCGCAATATCCCGTCGCGGCTGCTGATCTTCCCTGACGAGAACCACTGGGTGCTGAAGCCGAAGAACTCGGTCCAGTGGTACCATGAGGTGTTCAACTGGGAGCGGCAGTGGATGGGGCAGGGCTCACCCGTTCCCGATGCCGTACCGGCGGCTCAGGTGCAGGCGGGACACGGCGAGCGAGGTTGATGCTGCACCGCCGCATCGCTAGGCGCGAGCGGCAATGACCGACCTCCCCAAGACCTTCGACCCCGCCGCGATCGAGCAGCGCTGGTACGAGCATTGGGAGAGTCGCGGCCTCTTCCGTCCCGATCGGCCGGACGCAACGCCGTGGACGATCGTCATGCCGCCGCCCAACGTCACCGGGTCGCTCCACATCGGCCACGCGCTCGACAACACGCTCCAGGACGTGCTGACCCGGCGCGAGCGCATGTTGGGCAAGGATGCGCTCTGGGTGGTCGGCACCGACCATGCCGGGATCGCGACGCAGATGGTCGTCGAGCGGACGATCGCCGGGCAGGGGCTGAAGCGGCAGGAACTCGGGCGCGAGGCGTTCCTCGAGATCGTGTGGGACTGGAAGAACCAGTCGGGCGGAGCGATCACCAAGCAGCTCCGACGGCTCGGGGCGAGCTGCGACTGGCGCCACGAGCGCTTCACGATGGACGAGCGTTACCAGCGCGCGGTCACTTACGTCTTCGTCGAGCTCTACAAGCGCGACCTCATCTATCGCGACAAGCGCCTGGTGAACTGGGACCCGAAGTTCCAGACCGCGATCAGCGACCTCGAGGTCGAGACCAAGGACGTCCAGGGCAAGTTCTGGACCTTGAGCTACCCGCTCGCAGACGACAGCGGCGCGATCCAGGTGGCGACCACGCGCCCCGAGACGATGCTCGCCGACATGGCCGTGGCGGTGCACCCCGAGGACGAGCGCTATCGCGCGCTGATCGGCAAGCAGATCAAGCATCCGATCACCGGCCGGCTGATCCCGATCATCGCCGACGAGCATGCCGATCCCGAGCTCGGCTCCGGCGCGGTCAAGATCACGCCGGGCCACGACTTCAACGATTATGAGGTCGGCAAGCGCGCCGGGTTCAAGCCCGCCGACATGCTCAACATGTTCGATGCGCAGGCCGTCGTCGTGCAGACGCAGGACGGCTTCATTCCGCAGGACCTGCTCGGGCTCAGCCGAGAGGACGCGCGCAAAGCCGTTGTCGCGAAGCTCGAAGATGAAGGCGCGCTCGTCCGCGTTGAGGACCGCGTGATCCCGACCCCCTTCGGCGACCGCTCGGGCGTGGTGATTGAGCCCTGGCTCACCGACCAATGGTATGTCGACGCCGCCAAGCTCGCGCTTCCCGCGCTCCAGGCGGTGAAGAAGGGCGACATCCGCGTCGTTCCCGAGACGTGGAAGAAGACCTGGTACAACTGGCTCGAGAACATCCAGCCCTGGTGCGTCTCGCGCCAGCTCTGGTGGGGGCACCGAATCCCGGCGTGGTACGCGGAGGACGGCCACGTTTTCGTGGCGGAGACCGAGGAGGAGGCGAGGGCGCAGGCGGGCGGCAAGCCTGTCCACCAGGACGAGGACGTGCTCGACACCTGGTTCTCGTCGGCGCTGTGGCCGTTCGCGACGCTCGGCTGGCCCGAGGAGACCGAGGACCTGAAGCGTCATTACCCCAACGACGTGCTGATCTCCGGCTTCGACATCCTCTTCTTCTGGGATGCGCGCATGGCGATGCAGGGGATCGAATTCATGGGTGAGGCGCCGTGGAAGACGCTCTACCTCCACGGCTTGGTGCGCGACGCGCAGGGCGCGAAGATGTCCAAGTCGAAGGGCAACACCGTCGACCCGCTCGGCCTGATCGATAAATATGGCGCCGACGCGCTCCGCTTCACGCTCGCGGCGATGGAAAGCCAGGGTCGCGACATCAAGCTCGATGAGAAGCGCGTCGAGGGCTACCGCAACTTTGCGACCAAGATCTGGAACGCGGCGCGCTTCCTGCAGATGAACGGCGTCGGCGCCAGCGACAGCATTGCCGCGCCTGCGGCGGAGCTGCCGGTCAATCGCTGGATCATCGGTGAGGTGGTGGAGACGCTGGCGAAGCTCAACGCCGCGTTCGACGAGCTTCGCTACGACGAGATGGCCGACGCCATCTACCATTTCGTCTGGGGCACCTTCTGCGACTGGTATGTCGAGCTGGTGAAGGGCGCGTTCGACGAGGAGACCAAGCGCGTCGCGTCCTGGGCCTTCGACCAGATCCTGGTGATGCTCCACCCCCTGATGCCGTTCATCACCGAGGAGCTATGGAGCGCCATGGGCGAGCGCCCGTACGAGCTGATCGTGGCCAAATGGCCTGACCCGCAGGCGCAGGTCGATCCGCACGCGAAGCGGGAGATGGACTGGCTCGTCCGGCTGGTCAGCGAAGTGCGGTCGGCGCGGACGGAATTAAACGTCCCGCCGTCGGCAAAGCTCAACCTCTTCGCCGCGGATGCGTCCAGCGAGACGGCCGGCCGGCTGGACCGCAATCACTCCATGGTCTCGCGCCTCGCGCGCCTCGAATCTATTCAGCTCTCGACCTTCCCCGGATCGGGCGCGGCGCAAGTGGTGGTCGATGAAGCGACCTTCGCGCTTCCGCTCGAAGGAGTCATCGATGTGGGCGCCGAAAAGGCGCGCCTGGACAAGGCCGCCGCTGCTGCCGAAAACGAGCGCGACAGTCTCGCGCAACGCCTCGCCAATCCGAACTTCACCGAGCGCGCGAAGCCCGAGGCTGTCGAGAAGGCGCGGTCGGATCATGAGGCCAAGGCCGCCGAAGCCGAACGCTTGCGTGCCGCGTTGGAGAGGCTCGGCTAGGCGGAGAGCAAATGGCAGACGCAGCACAGCGTAAGCGCGCACGCGGCGACCTCACGCAGGGAAACATCGGCTCGACCCTGCTCAAGTTCGCGCTTCCGACGCTCGCCAGCTCGATCCTCCAGTCGCTCAACGGCACGATCAACGCGATCTGGGTCGGGCGGTTCATCGGCGAGGGCGCGCTCGCCGCGACGTCGAACGCGAACATGGTGATGTTCCTCCTCACCGCCTTCGTGTTCGGATTCGGCATGGCCGCGACGATCCTCGTCGGACAGGCCTGGGGACGGAAGGACGTCGAGGATGCCCGCAAGGTGTTCGGCACCGCGATGGGCAGCTTCGCGCTGATCTCCATCGGAATCGGCCTCGCCGGCTATTTCCTGTCGGCGGACATATTGAAGCTGCTCGGAACTCCGGGCGGCGCCGCCCCGCTCGCGCTCGCTTACCTTCGCGTGATCTTCCTCGCGATGCCGGCGCTTCTGCTGCTGACGCTGATGATGATGTCGCTTCGCGGCGCGGGCGACAGCATGACGCCCTTGTGGTTCATGGTCGTCGCGGTGGTGCTCGACAGCGGGCTCAACCCCTTCTTCATCCGCGGCTGGGGGCCCTTTCCGCGGATGGGCATTGCCGGGTCGGCAATGTCGACGCTGGTGGGCAATTACGTCAGCCTCTTCGGCCTCGTCGCCTACATCTACATCAAGGACCTGCCGCTGCGGCTGCGCGGCGGAGAGCTGCGCTACCTGTGGTGCGACATCGCGATCATGAAGACGATCATCGTCAAGGGCTTTCCCATGGGCCTTCAGATGATCATCATCTCCTTGTCGGCGCTGGCGCTGATCGGACTGGTCAACCGCGAGGGCGTGGACACGACGGCCGCTTTCGGGGTCGCGCTTCAGCTGTGGACCTATGTGCAGATGCCCGCGATGGCCTTGGGCGCGGCGGTCAGCGCCATGGCGGCGCAGAATATCGGCGCAGGGCTGTGGGACCGCGTCGGCCGCATCACGCGCATCGGTATTTATCAGACGCTGGCGATCACCGCGGCGATGATCGTCGGCCTCACGCTCGCGGACCGTTCCGTGCTCGCATTGTTCATGGGCGGTGACAGCCCGGCGCTACCGATCGCCCGCCATATCCATCTGATCGCCACCTGGAACTTCCTGCTGTACGGGGTGCTGATGGTGCTGTTCGGCACGGTCCGCGCGAACGGCGCGGTATGGATACCGCTGATCGTGCTCGCCGTCGGAATGGTGCCGGTGCGCTTCGGCTACATCTTCGCGACCTATCACTGGCTTCACGCCGACGCGATCTGGACGAGCTTCCCGGTCACATCGTTCATCAACCTGGCGCTCGCGGTCGGTTTCTATGTCCACGGCGGCTGGAAGAAGGCCCGGATGACCGTCGGCGAGCGGCCGGACAGCGAGGAATGCACCGAGGAAGCGCTTGCGACGCGAGAGCCGGGCGGGGCGCTCAATCCGGCGGGCTAAAGCACCGTATCGGCCATGTTCGATTTATAGACGGTGTTCGTCTGCCGGTCGTTCAGCTCGATGTAGATCCAGCTCGGAGGCACCACGCCTTCCTCAAACGAGACCCAGATCTTGCCGAGATCGCTGGGTGAGCCGAGCGCACAAAATCCGTAGAGCCGGTTGCCGTGCTCATCGAGGATGTCGACCCAGGTGCGCGATGCGTTCGTGTTGAGCCCGCAGGGCGGAAGGCTTGGCGCCGCAGCGAACATCGCGGGCGCATATTTGTCCTTGTTGAGCACGTCATATTCGTAGCGAATCCAGTTCTTGCCTCCAGCGTAATAAGGTTCCGTGCCCTTGAGGTAGAGGACTGGTGCTGGGGAGCCGATATTGGCTGCGTATGTGGAACCGCAGGCACCGGCCGCGATAATGGCCCAAAGTCCAAGCACGCGTGGGAATGACATGGCAGCACCCCTTCGACAGGCCTCGGCACCGGCGCAGGATGTCACTGTTGGCGACGGCGAACAAGTGAGGGCGCCGGCGCTTGCCTGAGGGGAAACCGGCGCTACATGTTCCCGTTCGAATGGCCAACGCCACCTTCCCAGCCCTTCGCATGCGCCGCGGCCGGTCGAGCGCGTGGATGCGCTCGATGCTTGCCGAGAACCGGCTTCACCCGAGCGACTTCATCTGGCCGTTGTTCATCTGCGACGGCCGCGACTGCGAGGAGCCGATCGGTTCGCTTCCGGGAGTCAGCCGCTGGAGCGTCGACCGGATCGGAGCCAAGGCGCGCGAGGCCGCCGATCTCGGAATCCCGTGCATCGCGCTGTTCCCGAATACGCCCAACGAGCTCCGGACCGAGCGGAGGAGGCGCTCAACCGCGACAATCTGATTTGCCGCGCGATCCGCGCGATCAAGGATGCCGTCCCCGAGATCGGCGTGCTGACGGACGTCGCGCTCGATCCGTACACCGCGCACGGTCACGACGGCCTGGTCGACGAGCTCGGAAATGTCATCAATGACGACACGGTCGAGATCCTCGTTCAGCAGGCGCTGGTCCAGGCCGACGCCGGCGCGGACATCGTCGCTCCGTCGGACATGATGGATGGCCGCGTCGGAGCGATCCGTTCGGCGCTGGAGCGGGCCGGGCACCAGAATGTCGCGATCATGGCTTATGCGGCGAAATATGCCTCTGCCTTCTACGGGCCGTTCCGCGAGGCCGTCGGATCGCTCGGTCGGCTCAAGGGCGACAAGCGCGGCTATCAGATGGACCCGGCGAACGTCGACGAAGCGCTGCGTGAGGTCGAGCTGGATCTCGCGGAAGGCGCCGACTTCGTGATGGTGAAACCGGGCCTCCCCTATCTGGACGTCGTCGCTCGAGTGAAGGGCGCGTTCGGAGTTCCGACCTTCGTCTACCAGGTGAGTGGCGAATATGCGATGATCGAGCATTCCGCCGCTGCCGGCGCGGCCGACCGGAATGCGCTGATTCTCGAGACTTTGCTGGCGTTCAAGCGGGCCGGTGCCAGCGGCGTGCTCACCTATCACGCCGTCGACGCGGCGCGGCTGATCGGCGCCTAGGAGCCGAGCCGCTTCCGAAGCGCGTCGATGCGGTCGGTCTGGCCGCGGGCGATCGCCGCGACTTGTGCCGCCGCGGCCTCGATCGCCCTCAGATCGTTCGGCGCAATTCCGCCGTGCGTCTGCAGCGCCGAGGCGCCGAGCGCGTCGATATCGGCCGCGGCGAGAGCTGTCGGCTTGCGCGCGGCAATTGCAGCGGAAAGCGCTTCCTGCGCCGTGATCCAGCTCTCGCTCTGCGGCGCGCCCGCTGCACCGGCCAGCCGCTCGGCTTCGGCCATCGCGGGCTCGAACGCGGATTGGCCGCCGCGCGCCTGGTCCACCAGAGCTGCGAGCTGGCTCGCCAGCGCTGCCGACACCGGCCGCTCGTTCACAGGCCGGACCGGCTGCAGCCGCGGATCGATTTCTTCGGCCGCCCGCGGCTGAAGCGACGGATAAGGGCCACCCGCCGACGAACAGCCGGCCAGCAAAAGCACGGTCAGGAGAAGCGTCCGTCGCATCGCCAAGGCTGTAAAAGGAAAATGGCGCGCCCGAAAGGATTCGAACCTCTGACCCCCAGATTCGTAGTCTGGTGCTCTATCCAGCTGAGCTACGGGCGCACGGGTGCCGGAAAACGGCAGGGGCGCGACATAGGGGGGCGGGCGAGAAGGCGCAAGTCTTTGCCGGAACGCTGCTGCGGCCGCCTTCGTTGGCAGTTCCGATGTCCGACGATCGCAGCCTGAACAGCGCGCTCAGGCGCAACATCGACGCTCTTCGCCGCCGTCGCGCCGAGGAAGAGGCGAAGGCCAAGTTCGAGGAGCGGCTGGCGAGCGCGATCACCCGTTTCACCGGAAGCCTGATATTCGTCTACGTCCACGCGGCCATCTACGGTTTCTGGATCGTCGCCAATCTCGGCTGGATTCAGGTCGTGAGACCCTGGGATCCCACGTTCGTCATCCTGGCGATGATCGCGTCGGTCGAGGCGATCTTCCTTTCGACCTTCATCCTCATCACTCAGAACCGCATGGCGTCAGCCGCGGACCGCCGCGCCGAGCTCGACCTTCAGGTCAGCCTGCTCGCCGAGGCGGAGATCACCAAGCTCGTCGAGCTGGTATCGATGATCGCCGAGCGGATGGACCTGTCGACCGCCGAGCAGCACGAGATCGAAGAGATGAAGCAGCGCGTCGCGCCGGAGGCGGTGCTCGACGCGATCGAGGAGACGGAGCTGAGCTAAAAAACCTTCCGCAGCTCGATTTCGACCGTCCGGCCGAGCGGATCGCGATAGGCCGGCTGATACTACAGAGGCGTGTTGCCGAGGGAGTCGCGGACCTTCTGGCGGCGGTCGAAGGCATTGATGACGTCGAGCGACACGCGGAATCCCTTCGTCCATTTCTGTTTGGGCAACAGCCGGTGAACGTCGGCGAAGGCGCGCAGATTCACCGCCAGCAACGGTGAAAAGTGCAGCGTGTCGGTGACGCCGTTAAAGCGGCTCAGCAGCTCGTTCGGGCCGCGCCACGTCACCCCAATGCGCGCGCCGATCCCGCCTGACGTAATCGCCGCCGTGCCGTCGATCTGATGCCGCGGCCGTCCGCCGCCGATCCCGATTGCGCCGCCCCGCAGGAGGTCTACGCTGTCGAGTCCGGGCCGGATCACGATTTCGTCGGAAAAGATGATCGTGTGGTTGGCGGTCAGCTGAAAATATGTCGGCGGGGTCCTCGAGCGGCCGCTCACTGCGGCGTTTGGCCCGGCGGGGTCGGTGCCGCCGATCCGCTTGTTCATGCTGAGTCCCCACCTCAGCATCTTCTGCCGCTCGGAGTTGAAATTGACCGGCCTGAGGTCGACCGCAGTCAGCACGCCGTTGGTGCGGATGAAGCGATCAGGAAAGGCCAGCTCCACCGCCGCGCTTGCTTCAGGCAGCGATGAGATAAAGTTGCGGCGATCGGTATCGGTATATTCGGCGTTGAGCTGCAGGTTGAGTTTAGGGAGCAGCCGGAGAAGCGCACTCACGCGCCTGATTGTGTCCTTCTCCGGCTTCAAATTGCGATTGCCGCCGGTAATCTGGGTCACGTCCACTGTTTGGCCGGTCAACGGATCGAATACGCGGACGCCGGGTGTTTCCAAGACCGGATCGCCCAGCAGTTCAAGCGCGGGCGCCACGTCCGTTCTCTCAATGTCGGCCCGTAGCCGCAACAGCTGGGCCGGTTCCCACGTCAGCCCCGCTGCGTAATGTTCCAGCGATCCCGCATCCGAATAATGGAGGCGCTGGTATTCGCCATCAGCGCTGAGTTCGCCGAGCTGGGGCAGGAAATTGTTAGCGCGGCTGGCAATCGGAACATCGAGCGCGCCGCGGATCGATTGCTCGTTCCGACGGAAAGTCCCGTTCCCGAAGATGCTGAAGGTGCTGGTTGAGCGCAGCTTGTTCCATCCGAGCCGCCCCTCGGCCGTCGCCTGGATCGGCCCGGCCGGCAGCTTCGCGGCGGGGCCGTTGAGGACTATCTGTGCAAGGCTATTGATATTGTGCGCGCCAGTACGGTCACTCGCTAGAGCGATGGTGCTGGCGAGGTCCGTGACGAACGGGTTGGTGCTGTCATTGAGCACGATCGGTGCAAACACGGATTGCCGCTCGATGTTCGTGGTCTCGTTCGAATCGGTATGTCTTGCGTTCACGTTCGCCGTCCACTGGCCGAACGTGGCGTTGAGCGTCTCGTTGACCTCCGCGCTCACGAGCCGCGAGCGGCTATGCAATGGATGGTTGCCATAAAAGGCGAGGCCCACGGCGCGCGAGAAGGGCGACGCGGCGTTGCTCGTGGGAAGCACGAAGATGGCGTTGGCCAATCCGCGAAGCGAATTTGAGTCGTTGCGGCTCAGCCGGACCGTCGTGGACGAGTTGAGCCAAGTGGCGATCGGCGCGGCGTAGCTGCCGTTGAGGTCATAATGGCCACTTCTCGGCCGTAATGTGCGGAACTCGCCCAGATCGGTGACCGCCGGCACGTTTGCATGCGAGGCGAAGTCGGCGAGGCTCGGCGTGGCAACTCCCGGCAACGGCGCCACCGTCACGATCTGACCGGCTCGCGCGCTCAGGGCGGGATCGATCTCGCCGCTCGTGTTTGGGAAGCCGATGACGTTGCCCGTCAGCGCGTACGGGATGCTCACGCTCGGTTGGATGATCCCCCGTTGGCTCTCGAGCAGCGGGTCTTCACGGCCGCCGCGAAGCGACAGGTTAGCTCGCGTATTCCCACTGACGTTGGTGAGCAGCGCTTCTCCTCGCTCGGCAGTCCAGTCGCCCTCCGTGGCAAGCTTGTGCGCGGCAGTGAGCGTCGCAGTTCTGCTGCGGCGTTTGAGCGTGATGCTGATCACGCGCTGTCCTGGGCGGCCGCCCGCGCGCACGGCCGATCCGCGCGGCAGCACCTGCACGCTGCGCAGCGCTTCCACGGGGAAGGCGCCGATCTCGTTGACGTTGTTGATTCGCTGGCCGTTGACGAGGATCAGCGGCTGGTCGGCGTCATTGCCTGTCTCACTCTGGATGTAGCCGAGCAACTCGTCGATCGTGCTGACGCCGTAGCTCTCGATCGCATCTTGCTCGAGACTGCGTTCGGGCAGGATGTCGCGGAACACCGGTGCAGTGACCACGATGGCTTCTTGATCTCGCTGTTGAGCGGCAGGCTGCGCGGCGGACGCGTGACTCGTTGCGGCCGCGCTAGCCAACAGCAAGCCGACGCAAGCTCGCGTAAGATGATGATGGTGGTGCAGCCCCCCGGCCCCCGACTCAAGCGACAAGTTCGTGTCCCCTTTACGCGGACTTACCACGGCGCAGCAGCCAACGCTTCTTACACTGCACTAAGCTCGCGCTCGTGACGCCGCTTTTTCCGACAGCGTTGCAGCTGAACTACAGTGACTAACTTGCGCGGGTTACCCCCACCCGGCTTGCGCCAGGCGGGGGTGTCCACGCGAGTTTGGAGTAATCAGCTCAGGGCAGATTGTACTGCGGCACCGAAGTGAAGGTGCCCTGGCTGGTCGTGCTTCCTGTCGTGATCGGCGCGATCTTGAAGTACGGCGTGTTGCAGCCCGGCGCTGCCGGCGTACCGCTTCCCGTGAAGCTGCCGCCGCCATAGCCGTTCTGCGCCTTCCAAGATCCGCCCTTCGAACCCGGCGAAATGCAGATCACGACCTGGCCGTCGTCATGCTCGCCAGTGACGTTGATTCTGCCGCCGTGCGGTTCGAATGACGCCACACCGACGTCGGTCTGGTCCTGGTTCACCGAGCCACCCGCTTCGTTGCCAACAAGCGTTGGCGCATCCCACGAATCGGGAACGACAGTGTCCGGGTCGCTGTAGGCAGCCTGACCAGGCACGATCTCATGCCACAGACAGTTGTCGTTGTTCGCGTAGGAAGTGCCCCAACCCGGGGCATCCGAGCTGTTGCAATAATGAGTGGTCAAATCGCAAGTCGCGTGGCCCGGGTTGGTGTAGCAACCCTGCGGCGGCACTGCGGGATGAAACGTGCCCGGGATCGTGTAACCCTTGTGATAGACCGCCTGATAGATGTTGCACGTGAAGGCGTGCGCGAACGTCGAATTGTAATTGGCGGTATAGTTGTAGGTGCTGTCGGGATAATATCCCGCGGTCGACCACTGCTCGCCGAACATGTTGACGCTGCCGCCCGTGCGGACCGGGTTGCCGCGGATTTCCTTCACCGACGGCACATAGGTGCCGAGCGGTTGGATCGAGCTGGTGTCAACGACCTTGGTGCCGACGACCTCCGTTGGGCCGGAGCCTAGCGTCACGTCACCTGTCACATATTGCCCGGTCCAATGGTCGTTCGGGCCCGTTGCCGGACCGTGGACTGCGGCGGCCGCATTACACTGCGCCGTCATCGCGTTCAGCGTATCGGCGCTAGCAGCGTCCGCCGCCGGCGGCGTAATCGGTGCTCCGGCCAGCGCCGGCGCTGAAAATGACCAAGAAAAGGCGGCCGTTGCCGCCAGAAATGCACGGATCTTCATGATAATTGCCCCTCTCGCCTCGCGTGGAAAATGCATTACCCCCGGCGGACGAGGCGAGTCGCCCGCGCTAAGTTTCCGTTAAACCGCAGCGGGATAATGAGGATAGTTACCGGACGATAATTAACGAAAGTTAGGCCGCCCTCGATTGTGCCAAATCTGGACGCGCAGCGGC
>JABFXK010000290.1 GCA_013361785.1 Sphingomonas sp. | reverse complement strand
CTGTTCCTCGCGGTCGAACAAAGGATGTTCGGCCGAGACCATGTGGACTATGAACATCCACCCGGCGGCGATTGCCAGACCCGCCTCGATGATCGTCTCCCAGCTCGAGAACCAGTCGTTCTGCTGACCACGGTCGAGGCAGAATTGAAGCGAGGCGAGCGCGATCGCGAGCAACGCGAATCCGAACATGTCGAACTTGCGCTTGTGCTTCTCGCCCTCGGGCATGAACTGGCTCATGATCAGGATGCAGATGATCCCGACGGGGAGATTGACCAGGAACACCCAGCGCCAGTTGTAATTGTCGGTCAGCCAGCCGCCGATCACCGGTCCCAGGATCGGTCCGATCATGACTCCGCCGCCGAACAGCGCCATCGCCTGGCCGTGCTTCTCGCGCGGGTTGATGTCGAACAGGGTCGCCTGGGCGAGCGGCACGATGAACGCGCCGCCGACGCCCTGGAGCGCCCGAAACAGAACCATCTCGCCGAGCGACGTCGCGGTCGCGCAGGCGACCGACGCGGCGGTGAACATGACCACCGAGATCAGCAGCAGCCGCTTGCGCCCGACCCGGTCGGCGAGCCAGCCGCTGATCGGAAGCGCGATCGCGCTAGCGACGATATAGCTCGTCAGCACCCAGTTGATCGTGTCCTGGGTCGCGTTGAGGCTCGCCTGCATATGCGGCAGCGCGACGTTGGCAATCGTCGTGTCGAGCACCTGCAGCAACACCGCCGCCATGATTCCGACGGTGACGATCAGCCGCTGACCGGTCGGCAGCGGATGGGATGCGGCTTCGGCCATCGGGCGTCCTCGCCTACTTCTTGTCGAAGAAGACCGTTGCGTTGACTGACAGGCCGGCGATCATCGGCTTCGACGGAGGCTCGTTGAACGCGATGCGGATCGGCACGCGCTGAGTGACCTTGACCCAGTTGCCGTTCGCATTCTGCGCCGGGAGCAGCGAGAATTCGCTTCCTGTGCCGGCGCCGATGCTCTGCACGTGCGCCGGGAATTTCACACCCGGATAGGCATCAACGGTAATCTCCGCGCGCTGGCCGGGGACCATCCGCCCGACGTCCTTCTCCTTGAAGTTCGCCTCCACCCACGCGCTCGAGCTGTGAACGACCGACAGCGCTCCGACGCCGAGAACGGCCATCTTGCCGACCTGGAGGTCGTCGGCGTTCTCGACCACGCCATCCATCGGCGCGCGGATGGTGGTCCGCTCGAGGTCGAGCCGAGCCTTGTCGATCGCCGCCTGCGCCTGCGCGATCGACGGCTGCTCGCCTGGAGCGATCGCCGCCTGAGCATTGGCCGCGCGCGCCTTGGCGTCGGCGAGCTGCTGCTCGGCGGTCTTCACCTCGTTGAGCGCGTCCTCATAATCGGCTCGGGTGGTGAAACCCTGCCGCAGCAGCGCCTGCTGCCGGCCAAGCGCATTTTCCTTGATCTTGAGATTGGCAGCGGCTCCGGTGATGTCCGCGCCCGTACCGGCCGCCGTCGTCTTCAGCTGCGTCGTCTGAAGGTGCGCCGCCGCGAGCTGCGCCTGCGCCTGCTCGAGCGCCACCTGGTACGGCTGCGGGTCGATCCGGAACAGCACGTCGCCCCTCTTTACGTGCATGCCGTTACGGACGAGCACCTGCACGACCTGTCCGTTCACCTGCGGGCTGACCGAGACGATATCCTGCTTCACCTGCGCGTCGTCGGTCGAGACGCTTCCGCCGCTGGTCAGCCAGTAATAGCCGCCGCCAACGATCAGAAGCGCTGGCACGATCAGCATCAGGAACGTGCGAAGCATGCCCTTGCCCGCCGGGACCTTCACTTTCCTCCTGACCTTCGGCGCATCGGTTGCGCCAGTTGCGGTCATGGGTTCGGTTGCCATCTTGTTCATTGATTCGATGCCCTGTTCACCGCTCCGCACCGGCCGGCATTTTCCCGGACCTGTGCGAGCACTTTCCTGGTTGTTTCGATGTCTTTCGGGTCGATTCCGGCGAACGCCTGCTCGACCAGGTCGGCGCCGATCGCCTGCAGCTTCTCGACCAGCGGCTGCGCTTTCTTCGTGACGTGAAGCCGCCATGCCCGCCTGTCGTCGGGATCGCGGACCCGCTCGACCAGCTCGGCCTCCTCGAGCCGATCGATGATTCGGCACAGGGTGATGGGCTCAAGCTCGAGAAGGTCGGCCAGCTCGACCTGGCGAAGCCCCGGCCTGCGCGTGAGCTTGAACAGCACCTTCCACTGCGCGCGCGTGACCCCCAGCCCCACGGCAAGGCGGTCGAACGCCTTGCGCAGAGCATGGGCGGTCTCGCCAATCTCGAAAGGAATCGTTTCCATCGGCAACAGATATAATAAGCCTGCTTATATTAAGCAACGCCTAAAGCGCGGAGGTGTTCCTATTGCTGTGTCCGTTTCACGACACTCACTTGCGCCAACGCGGCGAGCGGTGCTTTGAGCCCCGGCGAAGGAGACGAGCCGATGCTGTTTGCATGGATGGGCTTCCTCAAATCCAGCGATCCGATCGACCAGCCGCTTCAGCAGCAGATCAGCGGCTTCCTCGAGCAACCCTATATCGCGATCGAGTCCGCCGGCGTGCTTCGCGATGAGGGCGGCGGCCGAGCCGGCTATCTCGTGCTGTTCGAGGCCGAGAGCCGGGCCGCCGCCGAAGCTTTAGTTGCCGAAAGCCCGATCCGCCGCGCCGGCCTCTACAGCGAATATCACCTGTTCGAGTATCAGGCGGAGGTGGGGTGAAGCGCCGCGTTGACGCTTACTTGGGCGCGACCTAACGGAGACGCGGCACCGCGGGTATGATGTAATGGTAGCCTGTCAGCTTCCCAAGCTGAACGCACGGGTTCGATTCCCGTTACCCGCTCCACGAAAGTGAATGGTCCTTTCCTTGGAGCGCCCGAGCAAAGCGACGGGCGACGATTTCGCGACGACCTAGATGCCGCCTTCGACCGGCTCGAATCCCGCCGTCTTCAGCCGCTCGACCAGGTCGCTGCCCGTTTCGCGCGCCAGTTCCCCGACTTCCGAGCGGATCACGAAGTTCGAGCCGGGCCCGCCGTCCCTGAAGAACGGATAACTGCCGATCGCCACGCCCGGATGCGCCTCCTCGGTCTCGCGAAGCAGGTCGGCGACCTCGCTCTCGGCCGCCCACGCACCGACCGTCACCGAGACCATCGGCCGCCCGCCCTCGAGCTTACCGGTCAGCGCTTCGAGCATGCTCGCCGTGATGCTCGGCACCCCGGCCATGATGTAGACATTGCGCATCTTGATCCCCGGCGCGCCGGAGTTCGGGTTCGCGAGCAGCTCCGCCCCTTGCGGAGTCCGCGCCATCCGCAGCCTCGACGCGGTCAGCTCGACTCCGCGCTCGGACTAATAATTCTCGAGGATCTTCCGCGCCTCCGGATGGACGATCACCGGAACGCCGAACGCCGCTGCGATCGCGTCGACGGTGATGTCGTCATGGGTTGGGCCGATGCCGCCCGTCGTGAACAGATAATCGTGCTCGCTTCGAAGCGCGTTCACCGCATCACCGATGGCTTCGCTGTCGTCCGCCACGACGCGCACCTCGGCCAGCCTCACCCCCTGCTCGTTCAGCCAATTCGCGACCTGCGCGATGTTCTTGTCCTGCGTTCGGCCCGACAGGATCTCGTCGCCGATGACGACAAGTGCAGCGGTCCAGGTGCGATCGCGGCTCATTGCTGCAGGACGGCCTTCACCCTCGCCATCACCTTCGGCGACCAGAATTCCGCGGGATCGTAGAATTGGTCAAAGTGCGGGATTCCTTCCGGCACCGGCGCCCACGCGGGCTTGTCGGCGACGAAGATCGCGACGTCCGGCGGCGCGTCTGACGGATCGTCGAGCGTCCCCACCCGCACCGCCGCGACCTTGCGCCCGAGCCGCGGATAATGACTCCAGAGCGGAGTTGCGCATTTCGCGCAGCGCACCACGATCTGCGTGCCCCCGCTTCCGGTCTGAAACTCGTCCTCGCGAAGCTCGCCCGAAAGCACCTCCAGCCGGTCGGTCTCGATGAAAGCGTTGACCGCTGAGCCCGTGCCCGTCTGCCGCTGGCACAGCCGGCAATGGCAATTGTGGACGATATAGGGCTCATCGTTGAGCCGGTAGCGGACCGCGCCGCACCCGCAGCCGCCTTCCATGGTCTTGCTGGTCATGGACCGCGCCAATGCCTATCTAGACGCCATGACTCAATATGTGACGGTCACTGCCGAAGACCGCGCCGAATCGCGCAACGGCGTCATCAAGCTCCACGGGCCCGAAGCGTTCGAGGGTATGCACCGCGCCGGCCGTCTCGCCGCCGAGATCCTCGACGCGCTTGCACCGCACGTCGTGCCGGGAGTGACGACGCAGGAGCTGGACGAGATCGTCTACCGCATGACGCTCGAGGGTGGCGGAGTCCCCGCGACGCTCGGCTATCGCGGCTACACCCACAGCAGCTGCATCTCGATCAACCATGTCGTGTGCCACGGGATTCCCGGCGACCGGGTCCTCAAGGACGGCGATATCGTCAACATCGACGTCACCCCGATCATTGACGGCTGGCACGGCGATACGAGCCGCATGTACCTGGTCGGAGACGTCTCGATCCGCGCCCGAAAGCTGGTCGACATCACCTACGAATGCCTGATGCTCGGCCTTGAGCAGGCAAAACCAGGCAATCATCTCGGCGACATCGCTCATGCCATCCAGCGCCACGCCGAATCCCACCGCTACAGCGTGGTTCGC
>JABFXK010000047.1 GCA_013361785.1 Sphingomonas sp. | reverse complement strand
TGCGGCGAGACCGCTGCTTTGCTGACCTTGTGGAGCTACGTCGTCTCGCAAATTACCGGCGTTGCGGGTGTTGCGGTGGCCGTGGCCGGAGCGCTGGGTCACGTTTTTCCGCCAGTCGGCGCGGGTCCGGGCCTCATCGTGGTGGCGCTCGGATCGATCGGCATGCTGACCGTCGTGAATCTCGGCGGTGCGCGGTCGGCAGGCGTGCTCCAGGTGATTGCGACATTGATCAAAATCGTGCCGCTGCTCGCAGTGGTCGTATTGGTCATCATTCGTCTCGGAACAGGCCAGCCGCTCGAGCGACTCGAGCCGACGCCGCTCGGGATTGCTCCGATCACCATCGCCGGTGCGCTGATGCTCTTTTCACTGACCGGGTTTGAAGCTGCCGCAGTAACCGCCAACGTCACCCGCGATTCCACCTCGACAGTACCAATGGCAACGATCGCCGGGACCGGCTTCACAGCAATCATCTACCTGCTCTCGACCGTCGCGGCGCTGATGCTCCTGCCGAGCGTGATCGCCGCCAAGAGCGGCGCGCCCTTCGCCGATGCCATCGCGCCCATCCTCGGACCGGTCGCGGGCGCATTTGTCGCGGTCATTGCCGCCGTCAGCGCTTTCGGCACGGCCAACGCCCTGCTTCTGTTCGCAGCCGAAATCAGCCGGACGCTGGCGGTCGCAGGAGACCTGCCATCAGTCTTTCGCAGGACCAATTCGGTCGGCGCGCCCGCCGGCGCGGTCCTGATCTGTGCTGGCATTGCGGCGCTGCTGGTGCTCGCGAGCTCGTCCAAGGATTTCGTCCGGCTCTATGTCTTCATCACGCTTGTTTCGACGGTTGCAGCGCAGGTCCTCTACGCCGTCTGCGCAGGCGCTGCGCTCAAGCTGCGCGTGACGGGACGCTGGCCGATCCTTGCATTCATCGCCCTCCTCTACTCGATCGGAATGTTCATCGGCGCCGGATGGAAAGCGACCCTGTGGGGCTTTGCCCTGGCGCTCGCAGGGCTTCCGGTCCGCGCGCTTTCGCGCCGGCTGAAGCCGGTTTCACGGTAGGATTAAGGCGCGGCCCTCGGCTGCTTTGACCGTGCTGGCAAATAGGCGAAGTCCCTCGCCCGGAGCGGGACCCGGCGGCATGATGCCCAGTCGCACCGCACCAGCCTCTTAAGGCGTTGCGATCCGCTGGGTCTGCCGCATCACCTGTTCGCGAGGCGGCTCCAGCCTGCCGGAGGCGGCGAGTCCAGCCGCGCCTCCGGGATCATCATTCTGAGTTTTTTCGCGAAGCTGCGCAGGCAGACCTCGCTCGTCCCGAGCGGCCCTGCTTCATAGGCCGGCGACTGCATTCCAAGCTGGACGCGCGTGATCAGCTCGGTGTCTTCAGCGTTGACCCGCCGGTTGATACGCCAGTTGAGGTGCCGTGCGGCGCGCATCTCGCGCCGGTCGTCCGGAATTGCGTAACTGATCTCGCGGATCACCGTTTCGGTCGCACTGACCGGGAGGAACTGCATGAAGTCGACCTGGTCGGGATAGATGTCGAACGCGACATTGGGGAAGAGCTTGTAATAGAGCCACTTGCGCCGGTGGCTTTCAGGCAGGTGCTCGACGCCGGGGAGCAGGTGCTGATAGGCGCGTTCCGAGAAATTCGCCGATTCCTTCTCAGCCAGGTCGCCCTCCATCCGGTCGACATGCGCCCGAGCCTCGATCCGATAGTTACGGCCGAAGAGGCGCGTCAGGCCAGGATGCCCGACCGGGATGTGCAGATGATCGTAATAATTGTCGGCAATCGTCTTCCAGTTGAGCGGGCGGGGGCGGATCGTCACGCGGCCGATCACCCGCAGCGCCTCGAAGCGGTAGAGAGCCACCTCATCGGCATAAGGGGCCATCATCTCAGCGACCGACGGCGCACCCGCATCCAGAGTTACGAACAGGAACCCGTGCCAGTTCTCGAGCGCGACCGATTTCAGGCCGTGCGTCTCCGTCCGCAGGCCCGGATATTCCTGCCGGTGCGGAACGCCCACCAGCCGGCCATCGCGCGCATAGCTCCACGCATGATAGGGGCAGGTCAGCACCTTGGCGCAGCCGCCGCTGCCGTCGACCAGCCGCGAGCCGCGATGGCGGCAGACGTTTGAGAAGGCTCTCACTTGCCCATCATCGCCGCGGATCACAATCACGCTCTCGCCAAGATATTCGAGCGTGCGCCACTCGCCTGGCTGTGCGATCTCGCTTTGGTGGCACACGACCTGCGGCGCCGCGCGAAGAAAGGCCTTCTTCTCCGCTTCGAAAAATTCGGGGTCGAAATAGAGCCAGCCGGGCAGGCTCATGTCGTCGAGCGGATCTTTTCCGGGCGTGATGCTGCGAAGCTGGGTCGCCATCCCACTTATGTGCCACCAGCGGCCCTTTGCGTCCAGTTGAGGCGCGCGTCAGGCGGCGTGGATTGCGCGGTAGCGGAACTCCCGAAGCCTGACTCGGCCTTTGGCGGCCGCGTAAATGCCGATTTTGAGGCTGAGGAATCCCCCGAACACATTATGGTGGTAGCCCGAAACCTCCATCCGCAGCGGGTGCAGGAGCCAGGTGCGCCCGTCGTCGGGCGAATAATGGAAGGAGACGACATCCTCGTCGTTGGTCACCCGGACGCGCAAGCTCGTGGTTGCAAAGGCCGGGCGCATCCACGGCTGGTCGTCGGAAAACTCGAAGGTCCTGACCTCGGCGCCGGTGAAACCGATGCCGACATAGGCCTTATGGCTGTAGAAGAGCAAAAGACCGCCCTCAGCGCCATTCTCGAGCTCCATCGCAAGTTCCGCCTCGTACGAGCGGTCCGGTACCGTGCAGGTCAGCGGCGCGCTATCCGTCGGTGACGCACCGAGTGCTGCGATCGAGAGGCCGTCAGGACCGTAACGAACGCGATCCATTTCATCAGTCGACGGATCATGGAAGCTCCATTGAACGCCGAACCTGTTGCTCCTGAAATCGTCCGATAGCGGAAGCCCCGCCGGTCCGGTGCCGCCGCCAGCGGGCTTGAGCATCGGCCGGGACAGGTCGCCGCCTCTCGCGCGGAACCAGCCGTCGGCGGTCCACTCGATCGGCTCGAGCAGAGTCTGGCGACCCAATGTCCGAAAGCCGTTCTCATAGCCGTGATAAATCATCCACCAGTCGCCCGCCGGGCCTTCCGTGAGCGAAGCATGGCCGCGCGACCACCATGGCTCCGCTGCACTGGTCGTGCGAACGATCGGGTTGTGCGGGCAATGCTCCCAAGGGCCGTGGACGGACCTGGAGCGCGCGGCAATCACCATGTGGCCTGTTGGCGGCCCGGACGTGCCGCCAACCGCCGTCACCAGGTAGAAATAATCCCGATGGCGAAGCAATTTCGGCCCCTCGGGCGAGAAGGATTCGACTATCCAGCTGTCGGGATAGCGCCAGGGCTCGTATGCCGGCTCGATTGGACCTGCAGCGGCGAGGCCGTCATCCGTAAGCCGGACTTTTCGGATACCGTTGACGAAGAGATAGCGCCGGCCGTCCTCTCCGACGACGTGCCCGGGATCGATGCAGCCGCTGATCTTGAGGTCGACAGGGTCGCTCCAAGGCCCTTCGATCCGGTCTGCCCAGATCGCGTAGATCGACCAGCCGGCTCCGTTCGGATTGGCCGGAATGTAGATGAAATAACGTCCATCGTGCCTGATCAGGTCGACCGCCCAGATGGTCCCGAGATTCTTGTGAAGCGCCGGTCCCACCGGCGCCCAGTTCACCAGGTCGCGCGAGTGCCAGATGACCAGGCCGGGGTATGAGTAGAAGGAGGAGAAGGTCATGTAATAGTCCTTCCCATCCTTGAGAATCGTGGGATCGGGATGGTCGCCGGCGATGATCGGGTTGAGATAGGTACCGTCGCCTCGGTCCGCTTTTCGCTGCCCTTCGAATCCCGTGCCCCAACGAGGCGGATGATCAGGCGAGCCGACGGCAACAGAATTGCGCAGCACATCCCGCTCGGCTCCATCGGCACGACTGAGCGGCATCGACATTGCTCCAGCCGCCAACCCTTTGAAGATCGTCCTGCGCGAGAACTGCATCCAAGCCCCTCCGTGTTTGCGCTAACACGATGGTCGGCGGAAGGGCCACTGTCTACTCGCCGCGGTTAACTCACCACAATTGGGGCTGAGCGGATTTGCGCTCGGCACCCGCTAGTGCGGCGGGAACTGGGCGTGGATAATGGTTCCAGTCGGCAGCTGGCATTGGCCGACGCCGCCGCCGGCCATCCCCGAGCTCGGTCGCATGAGCGTGAAATGACAGCGCATGAACCCGCCCGGTCCCTGGAGGTTGGCAAGCACCTGGCCCGTATAATGGGTGATGGTCTCCTCATCCGGGCCCCACGGGCCCCAGCCGCCCCAGCCCCAGCCCCAGCGCCGTCCTCCCCAGCCATAGCCCCAACCCCAGCCGGGACCCCATCCATTCCACAACGAGCCATAATCGGTGACCCGGCTCTCCTGTGTGATCTGGAACATTGGCCCCTGGAAGATCTGGCCATTGGTAAGACTTGCAACCATGGTTCCCTGGGTGCCGCCAGTTTCTCTCCAGGTGAAGGTCGCTCCGAGGTTGCCGCGCGCGGCCTGTCCATAGCCGACACCGGTCGTCGTACAGCCAGCGACTGCAATCGCCAGCAGCGACGCTGCTGCGGCCCTGATCGATAAAGCGGACATTGTGTCGCTCCTTTCGAGGACAAAACGGTCGAGCGGGCCCCAGGGCTCCCACACTCG
>JABFXK010000275.1 GCA_013361785.1 Sphingomonas sp. | reverse complement strand
CGCGCCACCACGGCAATCACCGCGAGTATGGCTCCGGTGCTACGAGCAATGCCCGCCAGCTGCTCTGTGTTGCTGGCGGCAGTCACGGCGACGACTTCGAATCGATCCGGATTGCGCTCGACGAGGTCGAGCGTCGACTTGCCGACCGAGCCGGTAGCGCCGAGGATCGCGATTTTCCGGGTCACGTGAGCCCCAGTAGCTGGGCCGCGGCGGTAAGCACAGCCACCGGCACCAACCCGTCGAGACGGTCGAGGACTCCACCATGACCCGGGAGCCAGCTTCCGGAGTCCTACACGCCTGCACGCCGCTTCATCGAGCTTTCGAAAAGGTCGCCCGCCTGCGCGGCTACGGCGAGCACCGGCGCAAGCGCCAGCAGCGCATGGCCGAGGTCCGTCGCGAGAGCCCAGGCGCCGCCGAACAAGGTTGCCGCCACGACGCCTCCGCAGAGGCCTTCCACGGTCTTGCCCGGACTGATCGACGGGGCGAGCTTGCGGCTGCCGAACCGGCGTCCCGCGAAGTAAGCACCGATATCCGTCGACCAGGTGACGATGAACGCCCACAAAAGCAGATCGAGACCATGGGGGTCGCGCTCGCGGATCCACAGCAGCGCAAGCGCAGGGATCAGCGCATAAATGAAG
Organism: Sphingomonas sp.; assembly: GCA_013361785.1. Taxonomy (GTDB): domain Bacteria; phylum Pseudomonadota; class Alphaproteobacteria; order Sphingomonadales; family Sphingomonadaceae; genus Sphingomicrobium. The sequence continues at coordinate 4,133 of JABFXK010000275.1, read as the reverse complement.
CCGGCAATATACCAGATGGCTCCCCAGCCCCGTACGAGGCGAGTCCATTCATAGAACATTGCGGTCGCGATAGCGGCGACGAAGACTGCGAACAGCGTGCCGCCCAGCACGGCCGTCAGCAGCGCCAGGGCAATCAGGACGAGACCGGTCGCTGTGCGGATAAAAAGTTCGTTCACCGCCCACCAAAGCGACGCTCGCGCGCCGTGAAGCGATCGACCGCTTCAACGAAGTCACGCTCGGAAATGTCCGGCCACAGCTTGTCGAGGAAGATGAGCTCGGCATAGGCCGCCTGCCACAGGAGGAAGTTCGACAGCCGCAATTCGCCCGACGTTCGGATCAGCAGGTCAAGCTCGGGAAGGCCATGCGTCTGGAGCTCGGCGGCGAAGGCTTGTTCGTCGACCTGATCGGGGTCGAGAGTTCCTTCGGCAGCCTTTTGAGCGAGCACCTTCGCAGCGCCCGTGATTTCTGCGCGGGAGCCGTAGTTCAGCGCAACGACGAGCGTCAGGCGCGAATTGCCCGCCGTATGCTCGACCGCCCGCTCCAGCCGCGTCACCAAGTCGGGCCCGAATGCCGAATAATCGCCGATCAGCCTCAGCTTGACGCCTTCCTTGTCGAGCGAGGCGAGCTCCCGCTCGAGTTAGAAGCGGATGTGGCTGGTGAGGTCGGCAATCTCTTCGCTGCTGCGCTTCCAGTTCTCCGACGAGAATGCATAGAGCGTCAGGACCTCGACCCGGTTATCGACCGCGGCCTGCATCGCGCGGCGGACGGCCTCCGCGCCGGCCTTGTGTCCGGCGACTCGCGGCAACCCGCGCTTCGCGGCCCAGCGGCCGTTGCCGTCCATGATGATGGCGACATGCTTTGGTTCGGGGCGCGGTCCCTTGCCGTCACCGCTAACCCCGGCTGCGCCCTTCGGGGCGGGAGCAGCGCTCACTTGCCGAGGATTTCCTTTTCCTTGGTGTGGGCGAGCTCGTCGATCTCCTTGATCGTGTCGTCGGTGAGCTTCTGCACGTCGTGCTCGAGGCGCTTGCGCTCGTCCTCGCTGATATCGTGTTTCTTCTCGTCCTGCTTCAAATGGTCCATGCCGTCGCGGCGGACGTTGCGGGCAGCAACGCGCGCCTTCTCCGCATATTGGCCGACCAGCTTGGCAAGCTCCTTGCGGCGCTCCTCCGTCAGCTCCGGGATCGGCAGCCGGATGACTTGTCCATCGACGATCGGATTGATTCCCAACCCCGCATTGCGGATCGCCTTTTCGACCGGCTGAACATTCGACCGGTCCCACACCTGAACGGAGAGCATGCGCGGCTCCGGGACCGAGACGGTCGCGACCTGGTTCAAGGGCATGTTCGTGCCGTAGACCTCGACATGGACGGGCTCGACCAGCGCGGTGGATGCGCGGCCGGTGCGAAGGCCGGCGAGGTCGTGCCGAAACGCCTCGACGGCGCCGTGCATCCGCCGCTTGAGGTCATCGGTGCTGACGGTGGTGGTCATATCCTATTCTCCATTCTGCACGATCGTCGCCGTTCCGCTCCCGGCCAGCACTTGGGCAAGATTGCCAGGCTGGCGGATGTTGAAGACGACGATCGGAATATTGTTGTCGCGGCAGAGGGCGACGGCGGCGGCGTCCATGACTTTGAGGTCGTCGGTCAGCACCTTGCCGAAAGTCACAGTCTCATAGCGCGTCGCGCCGGAGACCTTCTTCGGGTCCGCCGTGTAGACTCCGTCGACGCTCGTCCCCTTGAATAAGGCGTCGCAACCCATTTCGGCAGCGCGGAGGGCGGCCGCGGTATCGGTGGTGAAGAACGGGTTTCCAGTTCCCGCCGCGAACAGGACGATGCGTCCTTTCTCCAGGTGCCGGAGCGCACGGCGGCGGATGTAGGGTTCGGAAACGCTAGCCATCGGGATCGCCGAGAGGACGCGCGTGTCGACGCCGATCTTTTCCAGCGCCATCTGCAGCGCAAGGGCATTCATCACCGTCGCGAGCATGCCCATATAGTCCGCGGTCGCGCGGTCGAAGCCCTTCGCCGCGGCGGCCATACCTCGAAAGATGTTGCCTCCACCAACGACCAGGCAGAGCTCATGCCCCTGCCCCTTCGCCGCGGCAATCTCGCCGGCAAGACCGGCGACCGCATCGGGATCGATGCCGAACTGCCCCGGCCCCATCAGCGCCTCGCCCGACAGCTTCAGGAGGATCCGGTTGAAGCGCGGGCGGGTCATTCGGTCGGCTCGTCCTTCCGCAAGAAAAAGGGCGGACACGCTTTAGCGCGCCCGCCCTATTTTCCAACTGCTAAGCAGCAATAGGCTCAGGCGACCGGTTCGGCCTTGCTCGTGCCGGCGGCTGCGGCAACTTCAGCAGCGAAGTCGCTCTGCTGCTTCTCGATGCCTTCGCCGAGCTGGTAACGGACGAAGCCGATCAGCTGGATCCCGGTGCCCGCGTCCTTCGCGGCGGACGCGATGACTTCGGCGACCGGCGTCTTGTTGTCACGAACGAAGAGCTGGCTGAGCAGCGCATTCTCCTTGCGGAACTTGGCGAGCCCGCCCTCCACCATCTTTTCGATGATGTTGTCCGGCTTGCCGCTCTCGCGCGCCTTTTCCATGGCGATCGAGCGCTCGCGCTCAATGAGCGCGGGGTCGATCGAATCGGCGTCGAGCGCCTGCGGGTGGGCCGCGGCGACATGCTGGGCGATTTGCTTGCCGAGCTCATTGAGGCTGTCGGCGGGCGCCGAACTTTCGAGAGCGACGAGGACGCCGATCTTGCCAAGGTTCGGAGCAACCTGGTTGTGAACGTAAGGCACGACCGCACCCTCCTTCACTTCCAGCACCGCCGCGCGCCGCAGCGACTGGTTCTCACCGATCTTGGCGATATTGTCCGTGAGCTTCTCCTGGACCGTTCCGCCGCCCGGATACTGGGCCGCGCCGAGCGCCTCGACGTCAGTGCCGTTGTCGAGCGCGAGCTTGGCCACGCTGCGGACGAAGTCCTGAAAGAGCTCGTTCTTGGCGACGAAGTCCGTCTCCGAGTTGACCTCGACGAGCGCGCCCCGAGTGCCCTCGACGGCAGCGCCGACGAGACCTTCTGCAGCCGTCCGGCCAGCTTTCTTCGCGGCGGCCGACAGACCCTTGGCGCGAAGCCAGTCGATCGCGGGCTCCATCTCGCCATTCGTTTCGGCAAGCGCCTTCTTGCAGTCCATCATGCCGGCGCCGGTGCGCTCGCGCAGTTCCTTCACTGATGCGGCCGTGATTTCAGCCATTTGTTTTTCCTTTCGCTCCCCTCCCGGCGCGGGAGGGGCTGGGGGAGGGAATGTGGGAAGTGAGGCCTGTCAGAACAGGCCCTCCCCTCGCCCCTCCCGCAAGCGGGAGGGGGATTTCGCTCAAGCTTCCAGCGCGGCTTCGGCGGGCGGCTCGGCCATTTCGCCGACGTCCTCGCCACGGGCGGCAGCATTGCCGGTGCGGCCTTCGCTCGCAGCCTGGGCGACCGCATCGGTGTAGAGGCGGATCGCACGGCTCGCATCGTCATTGCCCGGGACCGGGAAGGCGATGCCGCTCGGGTCGCTGTTGGAATCGAGGATCGCGACGACCGGAATGCCGAGCACGTTGGCTTCCTTGATCGCCAGCTCCTCCTTGTTGGTGTCGACGACGAACATCACGTCGGGAAGGCCGCCCAGGTCGCGAATCCCGCCGAGGCTCTTCTCGAGCTTGTCGCGCTCGCGGGTGAGCTGGAGCACTTCCTTTTTGGTGAGGCCGGCGGTGTCGCCGCTGAGCTGCTCCTCGAGGCTCTTCAGCCGCTTGATCGAGTTGGAGATCGTCTTCCAGTTGGTCAGCATTCCGCCAAGCCAGCGGTGGTTCACGAAATGCTGTCCCGACGCCTGCGCCGCCTCGGCGATCGCGTCCTGCGCTTGGCGCTTGGTGCCGACGAACAGCACCTTGCCGCCGCGGGCGACGGTCTGTTGGACGAAGTCGAGCGCGCGCGCGAACAACGGCACACTCTGCGACAGGTCGATGATGTGCACCCCGTTGCGGTCGCCGAAGATGTACGGCTTCATCTTCGGGTTCCAGCGGTGGGTCTGGTGGCCGAAATGCGCTCCGGCCTCGAGCAATTGCTGCATGGTGACGACCGGGGCCGCCATAATCATTCTCCT
>JABFXK010000217.1 GCA_013361785.1 Sphingomonas sp. | reverse complement strand
GTGGCGCACGGATCTCCTGGCGGTGTCCCGCCGGGGGGACCCGTATTCGCCGGCGGCGGCGGCGGAGGGGGCGGCGGAGGTGCCGCCGCCGGAGGTGGAGGCGGAGGGGGCGGCGGGGGCGGCGGAGGCGGCGGCGGACCGCCGGCATTCCCTTGAGCGCCACCGTTGCCGTTGTTGCCGTTGCACGGATTGCCGTTGCCGCTCGCGCACGGATCTCCGGGCGGCGTACCGCCGTTGCTCGCCGTACCGCCATTTCCCTTGCCGTTGTCGGCGTTGGACTTCCCCTCGCTCGGCGCCGGTGGACCTGGCGGCGGTGATGGCGGAGGAGACTTCGAATGGTCTTCCGTCCGAAGCGGCGCCGATCCGCCGCCGGAGCTAAGGACGATCGCTCCATTCTCTATGTGCGCAGTATCGGCGGCTGCCGCCGCACCCTTGGTGACAAGCAGCCCTTCGATCTCGCCGCCGCGGAGCATCGGCGGACCGGCTGCCGGCAACGATCCTTGAAGCGGCAAGCGCGATTCGCCGGAGCCTGCGCTGCGCGAAGCATTTCCTCCCGCACCGGAATCGACCTGAATGTCGAACAATCCGCCGTCTGCCCTGAGTCCGGACGAATTACTTAGGGGCGGAGGAGGCGTCTCCAGCCCCCGCGTGATCGTCTGATTCTCGAGGAAAGGCGCCTGATCGCCCGTGGGCAATGGCACAGTATCGCTCGCGCCTCCCGGACGCGCTGTTTGCGTGGGAAACGGCGGAGCGAACTGGGTCGGAGCTGCAACCGCGACAGGGCCGATCAACGCCGCGACCGCGCACGCGCACAGCAGCGGCGCACGTCGAAACGCGCGGACAGTGACATGATCCTGGCGTAAAGCCCCCAAAGCGCTCCTTTCGCCCCAACAGGAGACGCGCAATCCACAAACCTACCGAAGAGGGGGAACCCGAACAGTGAATCCGTTAACGAAGCAAGCAGATTCGTTAACCGATTGTCTCAAAACGGGAATTCAAACAGCCGTAAAGGCAGAAAACAGCCACTTTTGAAAGAATCGACTCGGAACCGGAGTAATTTGCGATGCGGTCGAGCCTAGGACGCGAGTCGCTGTCCGACCATCGCCGGCGGCTCCCCCATGGCTCCGTTGGCGCCGAGTTGCGCGATGGCGCTCTCCATCTCTGCAACGAGCCATTCGCGGAATCGCTTCACCTTCGGCACCGTCCGACGCTCGCTTGGATAGACGAGCCAATATGCCCAGCCGCGGGTGGAGATCCGGTCGGGAAAAGGGGCACACAAGCGCCCTGCACCCACGTCGCCTTTCCACAACAAAGGCGTCAGGAGCGCGAAACCCTGGCCAGCCATCGCGGCGTGACCTTCGTCCGCTTGGCTATCGAGCCTGACGCCCGGCCTCCTGAAGATTCCGTCATCGGTCGGAACGCCGTTATCGGCAAACCATTGCATCCACCAATCATCGCTCGGATTGATGAGGTGCTGCGTCGGCAAGTCGGAAGGTTCGAGCTTTCGGCCTAGCCCCGCCTCGATCTCAGCCAGGCATTCAGGGCTCGCCATCGGCGTGAAGCTGGATTTGAACAGCTCGTGATGCTCGAGGCCTTCCCAGTCGCCCCGTCCGGCACGGATCGCGACGTCCGCCTCGCCCGAGCGCAAGTCGACCAGTTCATTGCTGGTGGTCATACGGACCGCAAGCTCGGGATGGGCGATCTGGAACGCGCCCAACCGCCACGCCAGCCAGGTGTTTGCGAACGTGTGCGTGGTAGTGATCGTGAGGAGCGAATCATCTTCTTCGCGATGGGTCGCGAACGCCGCTTCGATCGAATCGAAGGCGCCCGACAAGGAGGGCAGCAGGCGAGCGCCGAGCGGTGTCAGACGCACCCGGCCCCGCTCGCGCACGAACAGCGGCGCTCCCAACCGCTCCTCGAGGCTCTTGACCTGATAGGAGACGGCAGCCTGGGTCATCCCGAGCTCTGCCGCTGCAGCGGTGAAATTCTCCGCTCGGGCGGCCGCTTCGAAAGCGCGGATCGCTGCCATTGGGGGAAGTCGCCGCATCGGCTGACCTTATAAGTCTGGCTTATTGCTGCTGTCGAGCGTTTGATTGGCGAAACGAAGCCTCGAGACCTAGATAGGATCCAAGCCGCCGGCGGGAGATTCCCTCCCCCTCCAGCCCGCTCCTGCCGGCGGCCGTCAAACAGGAAGGAACCTACGCCATGATTTATGGCCACAGCCCCCGTGCGTTCATCGAACACGGTCCCGCCGAGCAGCTCGCGAAAGTCACCTCCGTGCGCTCGAGGGCGCGCGCTTGGCGAGCCCTCGACGCGGCTCACCGCCTCGATCTCGTCGAACGCGCGCTCATTCCCGCCAACGACTGCATCGACAGCTTTCCGCTCGCGCTCTGACACGCCGCCTGACGGCGGAAAAACCAAAGGAAGAAGGATGGTCACCATGATCGACGAGATTTACGACCGCCATTACCAGGCGCACCGCGCCGAACTGAACGCGTCGCTCGTCCGCGGCGTCGTCCGCCTCGGTCAGGCACTCGCCAATGCCTTTGCCGTGCTCAACCGAATCGAATATTCGGAGCCTTGGGCGTCAAAGCGGCGCGACGCGAGGTCCCATTGATTTTGCAATTGGGGAGGGCGGACTAGCACGCACCGCCCTCCTCGCTTATAGCGCCGGCTCCTTCCTTATTGCCGTTGGAGTGACGCGAACCGTGGCTCGCCGCCGCCAGATTTACGAGGGTAAGGCCAAGATCCTCTACGAGGGTCCGGAGCCGGGCACGCTCATCCAATATTTCAAGGACGACGCCACCGCGTTCAACGCGCAGAAGCGCGGCACGATCAGCGGCAAGGGCGTGATCAACAACCGCATCTCGGAGCATATCTTCACCGCTCTGCAGACGATCGGGGTGCCGACCCATTTCATCCGCCGCATCAACATGCGCGAGCAGCTGATCCGCCAGGTCGAGATCATCCCGATCGAGGTCGTGGTCCGAAACGTCGCGGCCGGCTCTCTCTCCAAGCGCCTCGGAATCGAGGAGGGCACGCAGCTGCCGCGCACCATCATCGAATATTATTACAAAGACGACGCGCTCGGGGATCCGATGATCGCGGACGAGCATATCGCCTGCTTCGGCTGGGCGACGCAGGAGGAGATGAACGACATTGCGGATATGGCGATCCGCGTGAACGACTTCCTTTCCGGAATGTTCGCGGCGATTGGCATCCGACTCATCGACTTCAAGCTCGAGTTCGGCCGCGTCTGGGACGGCGACTATGCCCGCGTCATCCTCGCCGACGAGATCAGCCCCGACGGTTGCCGCCTCTGGGACATGAAGACCAACCAGAAGCTCGACAAGGACCGCTTCCGCCAGGACCTCGGCGGGGTCGAGGAAGCCTATCAGGAAGTCGCCCGCCGCCTCGGCCTACTCCAGCCCGAGGACGAGTCCGCCGTGCTTGACTTCGACAGCCACCGGAAAAAGCGGGGACGGTGACAGTTCGGCGCGCGCGCGTCGTCACGCTCAACGCTGCGCTGGCTCCCCTGGATTATCGAATTCCCGACGGAGTCGACGTCGAGGCGGGCTCGATCGTCCTCGCTCCGGTCGGTCCGCGCCAGCTGCTCGGCGTCGTCTGGGAGGCCGACCGCCTGCCGACCAACGAGGTGCCCGATGCGCGGCTTCGACCTTTGGCGGGCATCATGGACGTGCGGCCGATCGCCGCTCCGCTGCGGCGGCTGTGCGAGTGGACCGCGGATTATTATCTCGCCCCGCTCGCCTCGGTGCTGCGGATGGTTCTTCCGTCCGCCGCAGCGCTCGACGGTCCGCGCCAGCTCACCGAATATCGCGCGACCGGCATCGTCCCCGATCGCCTTACGCCGCAGCGCGAGAAAGCGCTGGCGTCGCTCGAAGGGCGCCAGGGCACCATCCGCGAACTGGCGGCCCATGCGGGCGTCGGTGACGGAGTGCTTCGTGGGCTGGTAAACGCCGGCGCGCTGGAGGCCGTTGCCGTCGACGCAGACCGTCCGCTGCCCCGCCCCGATCCGGAGCATGCGCCCCCCGATCTCAACGACGACCAGCAAGAAGCGGCCGCCAGTCTCGCCGCCTCGATCGGGAAAGGCTTCGATCCCGTCCTGCTCGACGGCGTCACCGGGTCGGGCAAGACCGAGGCCTATTTCGAAGCGATCGCCCAGTGCCTTCGCTCCGGCAAGCAGGCGCTCGTCCTCCTGCCCGAGATCGCACTCACCGAGCCTTTCCTCACCCGGTTCGAAGCCCGCTTCGGCTGTGCGCCAGTCGCCTGGCACTCTGACCTACGTTCGTCGCAGCGCCGGCGCGCCTGGCGCGGCATCGCCAGCGGCGAAGCAGCGGTCACCGTTGGCGCGCGATCCGCGCTCTTCCTCCCATACCCGTACCTCGGGCTGATCGTCGTCGACGAGGAGCACGAACCCAGCTTCAAGCAGGAGGAAGGTGTGCAGTACCACGCCCGCGACACCGCCGTGATGCGCGCCAAGTTCGAGGACATCCCGGTGATCCTCTCGACCGCGACGCCACCCATCGAGAGCCGCCACATGGTCGAGCTCGGACGGTACCGGGAGGTCAGCCTGCCGCAGCGTTTCGCCGGAGCCAGTCTGCCGGCCATTCGGGCCATCGACCTTACCCAGGACCCGCCGCCGCGCGGCCGCTGGCTTGCGCCCGAGCTCGTGAATGAGCTCCAGGCGAACCTCGACCGGGGCGAGCAATCGCTCTTGTTCCTCAACCGCCGCGGCTTCGCGCCGCTGACACTATGCCGCCACTGCGGCCACCGCTTCCAA
>JABFXK010000013.1 GCA_013361785.1 Sphingomonas sp. | reverse complement strand
TCCCAATAAACTGGAGACGGGGGAAGTTGGCTCGGCAGCTCGAACGATTCGAAAACCTCGTCTCGATGTTCCTGGCGCGGGCCGAGGAGAAGGGCGACGCGCCGTTCCTGTGGGCGAAGCGGGACGGTGAATGGCGCGCGATCAGCTGGGCCGAAGCTGCGCGGCAGGTCGCCTCGCTTGCCGAGTCGCTGAAGCGCATCGGGCTGGAGCCCGGCGACCGTGTCGCGCTCGTCAGCGAGAACCGGCCCGAATGGCTGATCTCCGACCTCGGCATCAGGGCCGCAGGCTGCGTGACGGTCCCGACTTACACCACGAACACGACGCGCGATCATGCGCATGTGCTCGGCAATTCGGGCGCGCGGGCGGTGATCGTTTCGAACCAGAAGCTGGCAAAGAATCTGGTCCCGGCGGTGCTGACGTCGAGCGAGTGCCATCATGTGATTGCGATGGAGCCGCTGCGCAGCGGCCAGGCGCCTGACTGGGTCAATTGCCATTCGTGGAAGAAGCTCGTCTCGAACGACGCCGATGTCGCCGCCGTGAAGCGGCAGGTCGCCGGCATCCACCGTGATGATCTCGCCTGCATTATCTATACGAGTGGGACCGGCGGAGCGCCGCGCGGAGTTCAGCAGCATCACGGCGCGATCCTCCACAACCTCGAAGGGGCGACCGATATTATCTCGACCGATTTCGGCTGGGACGACGAGGTCTTCCTTTCCTTTCTTCCTGCGAGCCACGCCTACGAGCACAGCGGTGGGCAGATGTTCCCGATCGCTCTCGGCGCGCAGATCTATTACGCCGAGAGCCTCGAGAAACTGGCGGCCAACATCGAGGAAGTGCAGCCGACGATCATGGTCGTCGTGCCGCGTCTGTTCGAGTTGCTCCGGGCGCGGATCATCAAATCCATCGAGTCGAGCGGCGGAATATCGAAGGCCCTGCTCGGCCGCGCCCTCAAGATCGGCAGGGACAAGGCTGCAGGATTGCTGAAACCGTGGAACTTTCCCGTCGATGCGCTCCTGTCGGTGACGCTTCGGCGCAAGGTCCGGCAGAAGGTCGGACGCCGGCAGAAGGCGTGGGTCTCGGGCGGCGCGCCGCTCAACCCGGAAGTCGGAATGTTCTTCCAGTCGCTGGGGATCACCTTTCTGCAGGGCTATGGCCAGACAGAGGCTGGTCCGGTGATCAGCTGTAACCGGCCGAGCGCCGGAATCCGGCTGGATACGGTCGGCCCGCCGGTGAAGAACACCGAAATACGGATCGCCGATGACGGCGAGATCATGGTCCGCGGTGAGCTCGTCATGCGCGGCTATTGGCGCAACCCCGAGGAGACTGCGCGGGTGCTGAGGGACGACGGTTGGCTCGGAACCGGCGACATCGGGCATTTCGACGAGCGGGGGAGGCTCAAGATCACCGACCGCAAGAAGGACCTGATCGTCAACGACAAGGGCGACAATGTTTCGCCGCAGCGAATCGAGGGCATGCTGACCCTGCAGCCGGAGATCGCCCAGGCAATGGTCTATGGCGACCGCCGCCCGCACCTCGTGGCCTTGCTCGTGTCCGACGCCGAAATCGCTTCAGCGGCGGATCTGCACGACCGCTTGGAAGCTGCCGTCGATCGCGTGAATTCCGAGCTTTCCGTGATCGAGAAGGTGCGGCGCTTCATCATCGCCGATGAGCCGTTCAGCATCGAAAACGAGCAGCTGACGCCGTCGATGAAGATCCGACGCCACGTCATCTCGAAAGCTTACGGAGACCGCCTTAGCGCGCTTTACACGCGCTAGCCGCTATGGTCGCGTGTACGGCACGATGTCCGTGACCACGCAGCTTCCGACGCTCATGTGGTTCAACGTGTCGACCACCGACTGGATGTCGCCCCGGCACATGCCGGGACCGCCAAACTGCCTCGAGAGAAGTGCGTAGGTGCCGGACCCGAGCATTTCGCAACCGGGGCCGAGGTGCATGACGTAACTCGTCCGGCTGCTCACTCGTCACGCGACCGTGCGGCTGTCGATGACGGACATGTCGTTCGCGTAGTAATGCGGCAGGCAGCCGATCGGTCTTCCGGGGACCTTCCCAGCGACAAGCATCTGATAGGCGCGCTCGCCGCTCGGGCTACGGCTCATGTACGGCGGCGGTGGCGCATTGGTGCAGGACGCAAGCAGCGAGCCGGCGACTAGGAGTGGAATGCTGCGCATCTTGACCTCCTCAAATGTGCGCAGGTGTTTCGAAGCGCTTCGCTTCATGAGCGGAAGCTGTCCTTCGCCGCCCTGCGGCGCGCAAATTCTTCCTCGTTAGGGCTGCAAACGAAAGGGTTGGTTTCCCGTTCCTGAGCGACAGTGGTCGGAAGGGTAATTTCGCCCGCTTCACGCATCGACTCGACCCGCTCGAGCCGCGCGGCAATCGCGCCATTGGCCGGCTCCGCATGCGCCGCAAAGCGGGCGTTGGCGAGCGTATACTCATGCGCGCAGTAGAGCCTCATGTCTTCCGGCAACTCGGCGAGCTTTTGAAGCGAACGGTACATTTGCGCGGGGCTCCCTTCGAACAAACGGCCGCACCCCATCGCGAAGAGAGTGTCGCCGACGAAGGCGATCCGCTCGTCGCCGAAGATGAGTGCGATGTGGTCGAGTGTGTGGCCGGGGACCTCGATCACCCGGCCGACGTGAGCGCCGAGATGGACTTCGTCGCCTTCAGTCAACGCAACGTCGCAGCCGGGAATCCGTCCCTTAGGCCCCGAGATGCGGGCGCCGGTCGTTTCCTTGATCGCGAGATTGCCGCCTGTGTGATCACCGTGCCAGTGCGTGTTCCAGACCTCGCCGATCGTCCACCCGCGTCGCTCGGCTTCGGCGAGAGCCGGCGCGGCATCGCCGGGGTCGACCACCGCCGTTTCGCCGCTCTCCTCGTCGTGAATCAGCCAGATGTAATTGTCGGTGAAGGCCGGGACCGCGACAACCTCCAGCATCACCATTCGCCCGTGTTCGGCATCGAGCTCCAGGGCTCTGCGGATGCGAGCGCCTCGCCCTTCTGGAGCAGCTCGATCGAGATATTGTCCGGCGACCGAACAAACGCCATCCGACCGTCGCGGGGCGGGCGGTTGATCGTCACGCCTGCCTCCATCAGCCGCCGGCAAGTCTCGTAGATGTCGTCAACCTGATACGCGAGGTGACCGAAGTTGCGGCCGCCGCCGTAGCCGCTCTCATCCCAATTATAGGTGAGCTCGACCTCTCCGCCCTCGTCTCCCAGAACGCCGAGGAGGATCAGGGTGAAGCGGCCGGCATCATTGTCCATCCGCCGCCGCTCCTCGAGACCGAGCAGGTTGAAGAAGCGGATCGTCGCATCCGGATCGCTGACCCGGAGCATCGCGTGGAGAAAGCGCATGCGCGCTATTTAGGCTGGGCGCCGTCCAATTTCACCGTCGGCGTGACACCGAGGAGCTCGATCGCTTTCGCCGCGGCCTTGCCGGCGTCGCCGTTCGGGTCACCTGCCGCGGCTCGCGTCCAATAGCTGCGGGCCCTCTCGTCGTTGCCCATCATGTCGGCCACATGGCCTGCCTCGAAGAGGATCGTTGGATCCGATGGGGCGAGGCTCAGCGCCTTGTCGATCGCCTTCTGCGCGGCGTTCGGATCATTCTCGCGGATCGCGAGCGCGGCCGAGAAATACCAATAAAAGGGATCGGCCGAGATCGTCTGGGCGGCTTCGTTGGCCTTGGCGCGGGCCGTCTTGAGATCGTCCTGCGCCTCGGCGGCACGCGCTCGGTCGAGCAGGGCTTCGCCACGCTGCTCGGCTTCGAGGCCTGGAAGCGCCAGCGCCTTGTCGAGGTCGGCCGCGGCCTTTCCGGGCTGCTTCGCGGCGATCCAAAGGTTGCCCGCCGCCGCCCACATGCGCGCGGTCTTCGGATCTTTGTCGGACGAAGATTGGGCGGCTTCCTCGAAGCTCTGCGCAGCGGTCGCATGGTCGCCGTTCTTCTCGGCCTGAAGAGCGGCGCAGACGAGCGCGTCCGAAGCGGCGGTCCCGGCGCACTTCGCTGCCTGAGCGCTCGTGGCCACGGGAGCGGCGGTGCCAAGAGCGGCTGCGAGGAGAATGATCAAGCTTGTGGCTCCAGAAGATTTTCGACCGTGTGCAGGATCGCCGCGATCTCGTGCGGCTCCGACAGGCGATGACCGCCTCCCTTGATCACATTCAGCTGGACATCGGATGAACGGAGCTGGCGCATGAGTCGTAACGCGATGTCCACGGGAACCTCGTGATCGACCTCGCCGTGCAGCAGGCGGACCGGCGCGTCGATCGCGATCTCGGTCTCCAGGAGCAGCATATCCTGACCCGATTCCCAGAATGGCCGGGTAAAGCACTGCGGTTCCGGTCCATACGGATTGGGCTCTTCGATCCTGCCGTCCCTCTTCAGGCTGGCCTTCTGCTCGTCCGAGAAGCCCCAGTCGGTGAAGTCCGGCGCCGCCGCAATTCCGACGACGGCAGCAACGCGCTCCGGGCAGCTCAGGGCGAGATGCAGGGCGATCCACCCGCCCATCGATGAACCGATGAGGATCAGCGGATCGCTCGTCAGCCGGTCGACTGCAGCGAGGGCTTCCTCGACCCATCGCGAAAGCGTGCCTTCGTCGAACGGGCCGCCGCTCGATCCCGTCCCTGAATAATCAAGGCGCAACATGGTAAGCCCTCGCTCTTCCGCGAACCTGTCGAGCGCGACGGCTTTCGTCCCTTCCATGTCCGACGCGTAGCCGGGCAGGAAAACGAGCGTGGGAACATTTCCCCGGCGCAGCCGATAAGCGATTGAGCGGCCGCCGACGTCCAGATGCTGGATCTCTCCCATGGCGTGGCCGTCTAGCGGAGGAGGCGCGTCCAATGAAATATCGCAAGCTCGGGGACAGCGACCTCGAAGTTTCGGAAATCTCGCTCGGCTCGTGGCTGACCTACGGCGTCGGCGTCGAGATCGACAGGGCGCGCGCCTGCCTCGACGAGGCGTTCGAGCAGGGCATCAACTTCATCGATACGGCGAACATCTATGGGCGCGGTGCCGCTGAATCCTTTCTGGGCGAGGCGCTGAAGAACCGCGGACGCGATTCCTACATCCTCGCGACCAAGCTCTTTTTCCCGATGACCGAGAACGATCGCGGCCTATCTCGCGAGCAGGTCGAAAAGCAGCTCGACGCGTCGTTGAAGCGGCTGCAGACCGACTATGTCGATCTCTACCAGTGCCACCGGTACGACTGGAACACGCCGCTCGAAGAGACGATGGAGGCGCTCACTCGCGCCGTCGAAAGCGGAAAGACCCGCTACATCGGCTTTTCGGAGTGGCCGGCAGAGCGGATTCAGGCCGCGCTCGACCTCACCGGCAGCGGCAGGGTTGCGAAATTTGTGTCCAGCCAACCGCAATATTCGCTTCTCTGGCGAGAGCCCGAGGAGGAAGTGATCCCGCTCTGCGCCGCCAACGGCATCTCGCAGATCGTCTGGTCGCCGCTCGGTCAGGGCGTGCTCAGCGGCAAATATGATCCGGACAAGCCGCCGCCGCGCGATTCCCGTGCCGCGGACGACAAGATGGGCGGCTGGATGGAGGATCTCATGCGGCCACAGGTGCTTCGCGCCGTCCAAAAGCTGAAGCCGCTCGCCGAGGAAGCTGGGCTGACGCTCCCGCAACTCGCACTTGCGTGGGTGCTGCGTGAGCCGAACGTCGCCTCGGCGATCATTGGCGCTTCGAAGCCGGATCAGGTGCGCGAGAATGCCCAAGCCTCCGGCGTCGTCATCGACACGCAATTGTTCCTGCGCGCCGAGCGTATCGTCGAAGAGGCGCTCGGCACCGAGCGGGTCTGAACGGGCACGAAACATTAATTCCCGGAATCGAGCGCAACCCGCGCTGGTCCGACGTGTTTAATAGGTCCGGGCTCCAGAAATTATTGTGTTTACAGGAGGTTAGTCATGGACCGTAAGCTCATTTTTAGCGCGCTTGCGAGCGCCGCGATCCTTTATGGCGGACAGGCGCTCGCTGCGGCCGGACCGGTCGGTGTCGGTGGCGGCCCAGGAGGCGGCGGCGGACATGGCGGCGGCATGGGCGATCATGGCGGCGGCGGTGCTGGCATGGGCAACATGGGCGCTGGCGCTGCTCATGGAGACGAGTTTGGTGCCGGCATGGGCGCGATGAATCGCGACGACGCCCGGCTCAACAGCCAAGGCCCCGAACATGCCTCGGCAACCGGTATCGCGCATGCGAATGAGAACAGCGTTCTCGCCGGGACGACGCCGACCAACCGCGTCGCCAGCGGTCCGCTCTCGGGCGTCAGCACGGGCATGAACGTCCTGTCGAACGGGACCCTGGTCGGAACGGTGCAGCAGATCCGGCTGTCGGGTAACGGCAATGTCGCGCTAGTTCTAGTAAAAGGAACCAACGGCGGAATCTTCCCCGTTCCGGCCAACAAGCTGACGTTGGCGAACGGCACGTTGTCGACGACTGCGCGCTTCCACGGCATCAACGACAACAACATGGCCGCGCGGATGGGTCAGAACGAAAACGAGAACGAGGCCCAAGTCGAGGCTCGGGACGCCGATGACAATGATGCCGCAATGAATCGCCGAATGAACAGCCAAGGCCCAGCGCATGCTTCGGCAACCGGCATCGCTCATGCGAATTCGCATAGCGTTCTCGCCGGAGCTTCCACCACGACGCCCCTGACCGGCGTCAGCGTCGGGATGCCGCTGCTCAAGAACGGCGTGCAGGTCGGCACGGTCTCTCGTGTGGTCACCGGGAACGGAATGGTTCGGCGTGTGCTCGTGCAAGGGACGAATGGCCGGACATTCTCGCTTTCGCCGAACACGCTAACGGCGTCCGGCGGAACGCTGATCACGACGGCGCCTCTGCGCGGGATCTAACCGTTCGGAATAAGTGCTCCGAACAAAGCCCCGCCGGCACGCCGCCGGCGGGGTCTTTTTTTGCGGTTCAGATCGCCTTTGAGCTGCGGCGTGACGGCGAGACGAAAATCTCCTCGATCGGGAGCTCGAACAGCTCGGCGATGCGGAAGGCCAGCGGGAGCGACGGGTCGTACTTGCCGGTCTCGATCGCGTTGACGCTCTGGCGCGAGACTTCGAGCCGTTCGGCCAGGTCCTGCTGGCTCCATCGATGTTCCGCCCGCAAGATGCGGAGACGGTTTTCCATCAGCAGCCGCCGTCGCCGAGCGTGAGCTTGTTGTAGAGCGCCCCCAGGGCAAGGCCGAAGTACCAAAGGACGATGATCCAATAACCATCGACGCGGCCGACCAGCCCGAAGTTGTCGAGGAAGCCCCATGCCGTCGCAATGCTCAGCGTAAATCCGCTCGCCCACAGGATCTGGCGGACCATCAGCATTCGAACATATTCGTCCTGCTCTTCGATCAGGTACCGGCCGAGCGCACCGAAGATTCCGATGATCGGCAGCGCCGGCAGGATTGCGACGACATATTTCACGGATTCCGGGACGAGCTGATGCTTGAAGCCGTAGACGGCCGGAAGCAGGAACGCAGCGTAGAGCAGGCTCAGCCAGATGAGGCGCCAGTTGTAGCGCTTCCAGGCAGAAGTTCGGACGGTCATGTGACAGGTATCCTTTGCCGTTAGACAAGGTCGCTTTACAAACATCGATGCCGTTTGTCAAGGCTCCTTTACGCTTTGCCTTCTGGGTCGGTGTCGAAACCGCCGGTTGAGAGCGGTGTGCGGCATCGCTACATGCCGCTCACCCATGACCAAGATGTTCAAGATCGCGCTTCCCGACGGTTCGGTGAAGGAAATGCCCGAGGGCTCGACGCCGGCGGATGTCGCCGCGGCGATCGGCCCCGGTTTGGCCAAGGCCGCGCTTGCGGCGCGCGTGAACGGCGAGATTCGCGACATCACCCGGCCGTTCGAAAGTGACGTCCAGCTCTCGCTGATCACCACGCGGGACGAGGCCGAAGCACTCGAGCTCGTCCGGCACGATTATGCGCATGTGCTCGCCGAAGCGGTGCAGAATCTCTACCCGGGAACCCAGATCACCTTCGGTCCGGCGACCGACGACGGCTTCTACTATGATTTCGCGCCGACGCCCGAGCACGGACCCTTCACCGAAGAGGAGCTGCCCGCAATCGAGTCCGAGATGCGGCGCATCATCGGAGCCAACAAGGCGCTGATCCGCGAAGTGTGGACGCGCGAACAGGTCCGCGATTTCTTCGTGAAGCAGGGCGAGGCGTTCAAGGCCGAATGGGTCATGGAGCTGCCCGAGGGTGAGACCATCACGATGTACCGCACCGGCAACGGTGACGAGGCATGGATCGACCTCTGCCGCGGACCGCACCTCGCCTCCACCGGCAAGCTCGACCCCAATGCGTTCAAGCTCACGCGCGTGTCCGGCGCCTATTGGCGCGGCGATCCGAAGAACCCGATGCTCTCGCGCATCTACGGCACCGCCTGGCTCAACAAGAAGCAGCTCGACGCCTATCTCATTCGGCTCGAGGAAGCCGGCAGGCGCGACCACCGCAAGATCGGCGCGGAGATGGACCTGTTCCATCTCCAGGGCGAGGCGCACGGGTCAGTCTTCTGGCATCCCAAGGGCTGGATCATCTGGCGCGCGCTCGAAGCTTATATGCGCCGCCGCCTCGACGCCGCCGGTTACAATGAGATCAAGACCCCGCAGCTGATCGATTCGAAGCTCTGGGTGCTGTCGGGGCACTGGGGCAAGTTCCGCGAGAACATGTTCGTCGTGCCCGACGAAGTGCCTGGGACGGAAGAAGGCAAGCCGGTGATCACGGGCGATGCCGAGCTGATGGCGCTGAAGCCGATGAATTGCCCGGCGCACATCCAGGTGTTCAAGCAGGGCATCACCAGCTACCGCGAGCTTCCCCTTCGCCTTGCGGAGTTCGGCTGCTGCCATCGGAATGAGCCGCATGGCGCGCTCCACGGAATCATGCGCGTGCGCCAGTTCACACAGGACGACGCGCACATCTTCTGCACGCACGAGCAACTGGTCGAAGAGACCAAGCGCTTCTGCGCGTTGCTCGACTCGATCTATCGCGACCTCGGTTTTGCCGATTACCAGGTGAAGCTCGCCACCCGGCCCGAGCAGCGCATTGGCACGGACGAGGAATGGGACCGCGCGGAGGCGGACCTTGAGACGGCGCTCAAGGAGACCGGCCTCGATTACGTGATTCTACCCGGCGAAGGTGCGTTCTACGGTCCTAAGCTCGAATTCCATCTGCAGGACGCGATCGGGCGCACCTGGCAGTGCGGGACGCTACAGCTCGACCCGCAAATGCCGCAGCGGCTCGACGCGACCTATGTCGGCGCGGACGGGGAGAAACATAATCCGTTGATGCTGCACCGGGCGATCCTAGGCACGTTCGAGCGATTCATCGGCATCCTCATTGAGCATTATGCCGGCAAGTTCCCGCTGTGGCTCGCGCCGATTCAGGCGGTGGTGGCGACGATCGTCTCGGATGCGGATTCTTATGCGCAGGAAGTCGCGGCGAAGCTCGCCGAGGCGGGCATTCGCGTCGAGACCGATCTCCGCAACGAGAAGATCAACTACAAGGTGCGCGAGCACAGCCTCGCCAAGGTCCCGCTGCTGCTGGTCGTCGGCAAGCGCGAGGCGGAGGAAGGAACCGTCGCGCTCCGCCGCCTCGGCAGCGACGAGCATCAGAAGATGATGAGCCTCGACGACGCAGTCGCGATGATCGCCGAAGGTGCGGTACCGCCGGACCTAAAACCCTAGGCTATCTTGGGGCGGGACCGCTGATGAGTCTGGTCGAACGCGTTGACGTGTTGGTGGCGATCGTCCTTGGGCTCGCGCTGGCGGAACTCGGGACCAGCTGGCATCGGCTAATGCGCGCCGGCAAGCGCGTACGCTGGGACTGGATGAGTCCTGCCTTGGGCGTTTTGATGTTGCTGCAGACGGTCCAATTCTGGTGGCTTTCTCAGACGTGGTATGCCGATGCGACCCAGCTGCGATTGATCGAATTCCTCCCGCGCCTGTTGGTTCTGCTGCTAATCTACCTGCTGTCGGCCGCGGCGCTGCCGGATGAGGTCCCCGAGAGCGGCATCGACCTTCGCAGATTCTATGTCGAAACGTCGCAATACTTCTGGGTCTTGGTCGGGCTGCTAACGCTCGCCATCATGATCTTCCTGATACCGGCGAACCCCCGGTCCGACTATCTCGGCGGCCTCGTGAAGCATGAGGCGTTGGATGGTTTCGTGTTGCTGGTGACGGTCATAGCGCTCACGGTCCGGAACATCCGTGTGCAACAGGGCGCGGTGATCATCGTCGTCGGGATGACCAGCTGGATCTATCTCGCATCTTCCCGAGCGTTCTAATAACTCGGAAATGACGGCGTGACGCGACTCCGCCACAGGTCGCGGCAAAAAAGACTCACATTTGTTCACGCGGACTTTTCATCCGCGCAACGAGTGCCTAACTCGCCGAGTTGACGAACAACAATATTGGAGACGCTGCTATACCGCCGCCCTACCCGCGCCGTTCGATGGCGCCGCCGCCGCCGATGAGCGGCCCCCGCTACAACGAGTTCATCCAGTCACCCAAGGTCAGGGTGATCGATGAGAACGGCGAAAATCTGGGCGTAATGTATACGCGCGAGGCGTTCGAACAGGCTCAATCCGTCGGCCTCGATCTGGTCGAAATCTCACCCAACGCCGATCCGCCGGTCGCCAAGTTCCTCGACATCGGCCGCTACAAGTACGAGGCCCAGAAGAAAGCCGCCGAGCAGCGGAAGAAGCAGAAGACGCAGGAGATCAAGGAGATCAAAATGCGTCCGAACATCGACGATCACGACTATGACACCAAGATGAAAAAGGTCGTCGAGTTCCTCGAGGAGGGCGACAAGGTGAAGGTCACGATGCGCTTCCGCGGCCGCGAGATGGCGCATGGCGAGCTCGGCATGGCGGTGCTCCGGCGGGTCCAGGAGCAGACGGCGGACATGGCCAAGGTCGAGGCGCACCCGCGCATGGAAGGCCGGCAGATGCTGATGGTGCTCGCCCCGAAATAGTCGGCCGGCGCCGCTACTTACATCGCTGTTGCCAATTTGCTGCAGCGGGGTTGCAACTCGTCGTTTCGCGCCCGCAATCGCTTCCCTTGATTTCTGATCAGGGTTAGCCTCTCACCTCGTTGACGGGGGAGACAGATGATGATGCGCAAGTCCTCGTGGCTGCTTTCAGCCGGGCTGTTTGCCGTAGCGACGCCGGCCTTCGCCCAGACGGCGACTTCCCACACCGATACTGACAAGGGAACGGCGAAAGCCACGCCGGGCGCCACCGAAGGCGCTGCGGTCCAGGACCAGGCGCGGCAGCAGCAGCCGGTGGACACGGCCGACATTGTCATCACGGCGACGCGCCGCAACCAAGCGCTATCGGACGTGCCTATGGCCGTTAGCGCCGTCACCGCGCAGAACCTCCAGTATAGCGGCGCAACCGACATCCGGCAGTTGAACCAGCTGGCTCCGTCGCTGCTGGTTTCCTCGACCTCTTCAGAGGCTGGAGCCGCAGTCGCGCGCATCCGCGGCGTCGGCACAGTCGGCGACAATCCCGGTCTTGAAAGCTCGGTCGGACTCTTCATCGACGGAGTCTATCGCGCGCGGACCGGTATAGGCCTCACCGACCTCGGACCCATCGATCGAATCGAAGTTCTGCGCGGTCCTCAGGGCACCTTGTTCGGACGCAATACGTCCGCCGGTCTAATCTCGGTCATCACGGCGAAGCCGCGCTTCACGCCGGAAATCAGCGGCCAGATCGACGTCGGCAATTTCGGCTATCACCGCCTCCAGGCGAGCGCGACCGGACCGGTCAGCGAGACGATCGCGCTGCGGCTCGACGGAGTCTGGGACAAGCGCGATGGCTTCCTCAAGGATGTGATTTCCGGCCGCCGAATCAACGATCGCAACCGCTGGCTTCTTCGCGGGCAGGTGCTGTTCCAACCCAGTTCCAATTTCTCGTTCCGGCTGATCGCCGACTATTCGAAGCAGAACGAGGAATGCTGCGGCGCAACCTATCTGCCCGCGCATGACGTGGTCGCGACTGGCGGCGGCGGGACGACGGAGGCGCCTTCCACGATTGCCGCGATCGAACGCGGCCTAGGCGGAATCATCGAGGACAATACCTTCGCTCGAAAGACGTCGATCACGCCCGGACGGAGCTATCGCTCCGACGTCACCGATTGGGGCCTCTCGGGCGAGCTGGTCAACGACTTCGGCTGGGCCGAGCTGACGTCGATCACGGCGTATCGCTACAACAAATATATCCGCGGACAGGATGCCGACTTCAACAATCTCGACATACTTTTCCGCAACGACAACGGCACGGCGTTCAACCGGTTCAAGACTTTCACGCAGGAGCTGAGGCTTCAGGGCAATACCTGGAACAACCGGCTCGACTGGTTGATCGGCGGCTATTACGCGAACGAAAAGCTGACGCTGCGCGACAACCTTGCGTACGGCGCCGACTATGCCCGCTATTCGAACTGCCTCGTCGCGGCGAATTTCGTTGCCGGAGGTGCTCCCTCCAGCCTGCTTGCGCCGGGCGTTTCCCCGACCTGTTTCAACCCGGCCGTGGCCGGCGCGATCCTGCCGGGTCTCTCGCCGGCCAACCGGTCGGTGCTCGCGGCATTCGCCCGTCTCGGCGTCTTCGCTCCGGCTCCGGGCTCGCCCTTCACCAACAGCGGCTTCACCAATCTCGCGATCGCTTCCGGCGGTGCGCCATTCATCGGCTCGACACTAAACGGCGCCGCGCTGGACGACCTGTACAATCAGAACAGCAATAACTTCGCGGTTTTCACGCACAATATTTTCTCGATCACGGACCAGCTGAAGCTGACCCTCGGCGCCCGATACACGCACGAGCACAAGAGCCTCGACGCCGCGCTGACTGATAACAATGTGCTGTGCACCTTTTACTCCAGGTTCATCCCGGCGCTGCAGACGCTGCCGTGCGTGAGCCCGAGCGTTCCAGGCGGGAGCCTGGGCCTGAGCGACAGCTTCAGCGAGAGCAAGCTCTCCGGAACGGCGGTGCTTAGCTACAAGCCCACTGACCGGCTGCTGACCTATGCGAGCTATTCGCACGGCTACAAGGCCGGCGGCTATAATCTCGACCGTTCCGCGCTCTTCCGCAGCAGCCCGTTGCCGTCGCCGCTGTCGGGGAACGGCGCAATTTGCGTGTCCACTGCCGCTCAACCAGGCTGCAGCAGGGTCGCTTCGGCCGGAGCAGACCTGCGATTCAGCCCCGAGATCAACGACGCGTTTGAGCTCGGCGCGAAGTACAACGGCGGCTGGATCGACCTGAACCTCGCTCTCTTCCACGAGGCGTTCCGCAACTTCCAGCTCAACACGTTCAACGGGCTCAACTTCATCGTCGAGAACATCAACAGCTGCGGCACCAGCCTCAACGGCGCCGACAAGGACAATAACCCGTTGACCGGCGCTTGCTCCGGGAAACTCGGCGCAGGTGTGATCAGCAAAGGATTCGAACTCGAGGCCTTCACGCGTCCGTTGCAAGACGTGTCGTGGAATGCCGGCCTCACGATGGCCGATACGCGTTATCGCAACAATCTCGTCGGAGCCGGTGGAGCGCCGCTTTCCAACGCCTTGTTCCAGCTGCCGGGCCGCCGGATCTCCAATGCTCCGCTGTGGACGGCGACGACCAGCTTCGCCTGGACGCCGCCAGTCGGCGGATCAGGAATGCACGCGCTGCTCTATGCTGATGCGCGCCATATGAGCAGCTTCAATACCGGCTCCGATCTCGATATCGAGAAGACGCAGCACGCCTTCACCGTGGTGAATGCGCGCATCGGCTTGGAAGGTCCGGACGACCGCTGGGGACTCGAGCTCTGGGCGCAGAATCTTTTCAACAAGAATTATAAGCAGGTGGCGTTCGATGCCCCACTGCAGGGCACCGGCACAACGCGCGGCGTGGAGGCCGGCTTCTATCCACGCTCGACCCAGCTCTACGGCGCCTTCCTCGGTGAGCCACGGACGTTCGGTGTGACTCTGCGCGCGAAGATGGGCTGGAGCCGACCCGTTCCGCCGCCCTATGTCGCCCCGCCCGCACCGCCGCCTCCGCCAGTGGTCGAGCAGGCGGCGCCCCCACCACCACCTCCTCCTCCGCCGCCGCAACGCGGCGAACGTGGCTCGCTCTAGGCGGCTTTCGCGGTTGCGGGCTCGCGCGCGGCTTCGAGCAGCCGCGAACGAAGCTCCGCGATTGCACTGCTGCTGAGCTTCGTGCCTGAGGCCGCGGTTAGATAGAAAACGTCGACTGCACGTTCGCCGTAGGTTGCAATGTGCGCCGAATGGATGGTGTGACCCTGACTGTGGATCGCTGCCGCCAACGCGGCGAGCAGTGCCGGCCGATCCCGCGCATTCACTTCGACGACTGTCGTCCGGGTGGACGCACGCTCGGCGATCGCCACTGACGGCGCCACCACGAATGCTGTCGTTCGGCGCTCCGGGGTGCTGGAAGGGAGCGGCGGCGGCTCCGCCGAAGTCAGCGCGAGCTCGACGGAGCGGCCCACGCGGCCACGTTGGCGTCGATCGCGGTAGGGTTGCCCGCGACCGTCGAGCACGAGGAGATTGTCGAGCGCCATTCCATCACGAGTCGTATGGATTCGCGCATCGATGATGTTCGCACCGGCAGACGCGAGGCCGGCACAGATCCGATAGAAAAGCCCTTCGCGATCGGGCGTGAAGATACTGACGCGCGTCGCGCCGCTCTCCTCGTCATCTTCAACTGCAACATTCGGCGTAGCATCGCCGATCCGCGCCTCCGCCTCTGCGACCTGCCGGGCATTGGCGACTTGCCAGGCGAGCGGCTCGGCAAGCCAGTAGCTGTCGGGAAGCCGCCTGGCATGGGCCCTGATCGCGCTTCTTTTCCATCCGAGCGCCCGCGCGAGCTCCTTCTGCCGATCCTCGACGATCTCGCTCCGCCCGTGCTGCTTGTGGCCGAGCCGCAGCCGCTCCTCGGCGGCCTCGAACAGGGTCCTGAGAAGCGTCCGCTTCCACTCGTTCCAAATGCCGGGCCCGACCGCGCGAATGTCGACGACCGTCAGAATGAGCAGAAGCCGGAGCCGCTCCGGGCTTTGCACCTGGCGGGCGAAATCCTCAATTGTCTTCGGGTCGGCGAGGTCGCGCTTGAACGCCGTCGAGGACAGCAAAAGATGATAGCGCACCAGCCACGAAACCGTCTCGGTCTCTGCCGCATCGAGACCCAGGCGCGGGCACAACCGAAGCGCGATCTCGGAGCCGATGACGCTATGGTCACCGCCGCGTCCCTTGGCGATGTCGTGAAGAAGCACCGCGACATAGAGCGCACGTCGTGACGCGATCTGCCTCTGGAGGATGGCGGTCGAAATCGGATGGTCATGCTTGAGCTCGCCCCGCTCGATCGCGGCAAGCAGTCCGATCGCCCGGATCGAATGCTCGTCGACGGTATAATGATGGTACATGTCGAACTGCATCTGCGCGACGACGCGGCCGAAGTCGGGAACGAACCGGCCGAATACGCCGGCTTCGTTCATCCAGCGAAGCACCAGCTCAGGGCGGTGGATGCAGGTGAGGACTTCAAGGAAGAGCGCGTTCGCGCGCGGATCGTCGCGAACCCGCCGGTCGATCAGCACCGCGTCGCGCGTAGCCGCGCGCATCGCCGTGGGATGAATCTCGAGCTGCTCGCGCGCGGCGACCGCGAACAACTCGAGCAGATGCACCGGATCCGCACGGAAGAACTCGTCCGACGGAATTGAGATTCGCCCGCGGTCGAGGACGAATCCGCCGAGACGTTTCGGCTTTCGGCGGATCGTCGGAAGGGCGAAGCGAAAGCCCTTCTTGCCGAGCTGCTCGTCCAGCTGAGCGAGGAACAGCCCGGTCAAGTCGCCCACCGTCTTCGCGTTCAGGAAATAGAATTGCATGAATCGCTCGACCGCCGATTTCCCGCGCCGATCGGCGTAGTTCATGATTTCGGCGATCTGCCGCTGGTAGTCGAAGCTCAGCCGTTCTTCGGCGCGTCCGGCGAGCAGGTGAAGGTGGCAGCGCACTGACCAGAAAAAGCGCTCCGCACGATCGAACCGCTTGAACTCGGCGGCGCTGAGCAGGCCCGCGCCCACCAGGTCCCCTGGCCGGTCGACGCCGTGTACATATTTGCCGATCCAGTAGAGCGTGTGGAGGTCGCGCAGGCCGCCCTTGCCGTCCTTGACGTTCGGTTCGACGACATAGCGACTGTCGCCCATCTTCACGTGGCGCTCGTCGCGTTCGGCGAGCTTGGCCGAGACGAACTCGGCGGCGGTGCCGGAGACCACTTCCTTGCGGAAGCGGCGCATCGCGGCGTCGAACAATTTCTCGTCGCCCCAAAGCCAGCGCGCCTCGAGGAAGGCCGTCCGGATCGTCATGTCCTTCTTCGCCAGCGCGATCAGCTGCGCGGTCGAGCGCAGCGAATGACCGACCTTGAGCTTGAGGTCCCAGAGCAAATGGAGCAGCGCTTCGGCGGCTCGCTCCTGTCCGGGCGTCGCCGCCTTCACGGTCAGGAACATGAGGTCGAGGTCGCTGTACGGCGCCATCTCCCCGCGCCCGGTACCACCGATGCCAACGAGCGAAAGCCCGTCGACAGGCTCGTCGATCAGCCGCTCGCAAACGAAATCATAGGCGAGGCGGACCAGCTGGTCGTGGAGGAACGCCGTCGCTCGCGCCGCCGCACGGCCATTTCCCGGCTCATTCTCCAGACGCCTCACGACCTCGGCTCGGCCCTGCTCCAGGGCTGCGCGGAGGATCGCGTTCGCTTCCGACCTGAGCTTCTTCCCCGCCTTGAGGCCGGCGAGCCCATCGGCAACCGCGCGGCGATCGATGATCGCGCGCCGTTCGTCGATGTCGAGGAAGCTCATCAGTCCGTCTCGGATGCCAGTCTCTTGAGCCGATATAGCGTTTCGAGCGCCTCGCGCGGAGTGAGGCTGTCGGGCTCGATCTCGGCGAGCGCGGAGATTAGCGGATCCGCCTCATGCTCGGGCTCAGCGGCCGCGGCGAAGAGCGGCAGGTCGTCGAGGCCTGCTGC
>JABFXK010000161.1 GCA_013361785.1 Sphingomonas sp. | reverse complement strand
GGTCCAGGCTCGCCCACTGCGACGTCCTCCCAGTGGAGGACCTCAGGACCGCCGGTCTGATGGATTCGGATCGCGTGCGCCATGCGCGGGCTTCAACGCTTCCGCGCCGCAAAAGAAAAGCCCCGCCGCGACAGGCGCAGCGGGGCTTGAGTTGACAGATGCCGAGATCAGACGGCGGCGTGCGCCGCCAGCGCCGCGAGCAGGAGCAGCGCGACGATGTTGGTGATCTTGATCATCGGATTGACGGCCGGGCCGGCGGTGTCCTTGTACGGATCGCCAACAGTGTCGCCAGTCACGGCCGCCTTGTGGGCTTCGGAGCCCTTGCCGCCGTAATTGCCATCTTCGATATACTTCTTGGCATTGTCCCAAGCGCCGCCGCCGCTGGTCATCGAGATGGCGACGAACAGGCCCGAGACGATCACGCCGAGAAGCAGCGCGCCGACCGAGGCGAGGCCGTTTTCCTTGCCCGCCACGGCGCCGATTACGAAGTAGACGACGATCGGCGCAAGCACAGGAAGCAGCGACGGGATGATCATCTCGCGGATCGCGGCGCGGGTGACGAGGTCCACCGTCCGCGCATAGTTCGGACGGGCCGAGCCATCCATAATCCCCGGATTGTCGCGGAACTGACCGCGCACTTCCTCGACCACGGCGCCGCCCGCGCGGCCGACTGCGGTCATGCCCATCGCGCCGAACAGGTACGGCAGAAGTGCGCCGAGCAGGAGGCCGACGATCACGTATGGGTTCGACAGGCTGAACAGCGCGTTGAGGTCGCTGGTGACGCCGATCTGGCCGCCGAACTCCTTCAAGTCCGCGGTATAGGCGCCGAACAGCACCAGCGCTGCGAGGCCCGCCGAACCGATGGCATAGCCCTTGGTCACCGCCTTGGTGGTGTTGCCCACGGCGTCGAGCGCGTCGGTCCGCGTGCGCACGTCCTCCTCGAGTCCCGACATCTCGGCGATGCCGCCGGCATTGTCCGTCACCGGACCATAGGCATCGAGCGCCACGACCATGCCCGCGAGCGCGAGCATCGCCGAAGCCGCAAACGCGACTCCGAGAAAGCCCGCGAGCTGGTAGCTGGCGATCAGGCCCACGATGATGACGATCGTCGGAAGCGCGGTCGATTCGAGGCTGACGGCGAGGCCCTGGATGATGTTGGTGCCGTGGCCGGTTTGGCTCGACCGCGCGATCGACTGCACCGGCCGATAGTTGGTGCCGGTGTAGTATTCGGTGATCCACACGATCAGTGCGGTGACGGCAAGCCCGATCAGACTCGAATAGAAAAGATCCATGCCGGTGAAGGCGCCGGTCACGCTGCCGGTGGCCGCGTCGGTCGTGCCGCCGATCTGCGCATTGAGGTCGCCGAGCGAAACCTTGAACGCGCCGAATATGGCGAACGCGCCCAGGATCGTTGCGGTCCAGAAGCCCTTGTAGAGCGCGCCCATGATCGAGCCGCCCTTGCCGAGGCGGACCATGTAGGTGCCGATGATCGAGGTGATGATGCACACGCCGCCGATCAGCAGCGGGAGGATCATCAGCGGCAGGAGCACGGGCGACGCGCCGAGCGCGAGCGCGACGGACACCATCGTGATCCCGACGGTGACGACATAGGTCTCGAACAGGTCGGCGGCCATTCCGGCGCAGTCGCCGACATTGTCGCCGACGTTATCGGCGATCACGGCGGGGTTGCGAGGATCGTCCTCGGGGATTCCGGCCTCGACCTTGCCGACCAAGTCGGCGCCGACGTCGGCGGCCTTCGTGAAAATGCCCCCGCCGAGACGGGCGAAGATGGAGACGAGCGAGGCGCCGAGCGCGAGGGCGGTCAGCGCATTGACGACAGGGCGGTCGTTGGGCGCATAACCGCCGGGGCCGGTCAGGTACCAGAACAGCACCGAGATCGCGAGCAGCGCGAGCCCCGCCACCAGCAGGCCGGTGACGGCGCCGGCGCGGAAGGCAGTCGTCAGCCCGCTCTGCAGGCTTTTGCGCGCGGCCTCCGCGGTGCGGACGTTCGCACGGACCGAGATGTTCATGCCGATAAAGCCGGCCGAGCCGGAAAGGATCGCACCGACGAGGAACGCGATTGCGGACAGCGGCTTCAGGAAGATGCCGATGATGATCGCGACGACGATGCCGACGATGGCGATGGTCGTGTACTGGCGGCGGAGGTAGGCGCCCGCGCCTTCCTGGATCGCGGCCGAGACCTCGACCATGCGCTGATTGCCGGCGGACATGCCGAGCACCTGACGGCTGGTGATGATGCCGTAGAGCACGGCGATGATGCCGCAGACGATTGCGACATAAAGCAGGTTGGAGCCGGAATTCATGGGTTCACGCTTCCCTGTTCGTGTAGGCAAGAGGGCCCGGCCGCGTGAACCGCGGCGCCCCCGAAACGCGCGGTCTTTAGGTGGCGTTTGCGCGGCTTGCAACCGCGCCGATTGAACGGCTTAGCGGATCAGCAATGCGCAAGCCATGCCGCAGGCGAGGCCGCTAAGGCCGATCAGCCACTGGCGGAGCGGCAATCCCGCGACGGTCATCGCCCTGATGCTCAAATCCCAGCCTCTCCGGCACTTCGACGGGCTCGCCGCGCCAGGTGAGCGAAAGTCCAGGCTCACCCGCCGACAGCGTTCCGACACGGGTAATCCTCGTCCCTTGGGGTAAAGAAAGCGTTGCTGCGTCGAGCTCGGATGGGAGCGCGGCGAGAAGCGCATAGTCATCGCCGCCCGTCGCTGCGAACATGCGGGCGGCGAGATCGGAGCCCTGCTCTGCCACGAACGCGCTCGACAGCGGCAGGCCGTCGAACTCGAGTGAAATCGCGCAGT
This sequence comes from Sphingomonas sp., assembly GCA_013361785.1. Taxonomy (GTDB): domain Bacteria; phylum Pseudomonadota; class Alphaproteobacteria; order Sphingomonadales; family Sphingomonadaceae; genus Sphingomicrobium. Next base: position 2,027 of record JABFXK010000161.1, on the reverse strand, counting down.
TGCTCGCCTCCGTCATACGGAGAGCGTCGAGCAGAAGCCCGTCGGACACATCCATCATCGCGTGCGCGTGCGGCGCGAGCACCTCGCCGGCGCCGAGCTGCGGCACCGGCCGGCGGTAAATGTCGACCAGGGGACCCGAGGCGCGGGCGTTTGCCTGAAGCTGCGACAGGCCCGCGGCGGCGTCGCCGACGGTGCCGACGAGCCACAGTGCATCGCCTGGCTCGCCGCCGGCCCGGTCGGGAACATTCGGCCCAGCACGTCCTATCGCGGTGAGCCCGAGCACTCGCGGCGCCCCTTCGACGAGCGCGATCGTGTCGCCGCCGATGATCGGCAGCCCGTAGCTTTCGCAGGCGTGTTCGACGCCGGTCAGGAACTCGCTTTCCCACGCGCCGTCACCCGAGAGCGTCAGCGACAGAAGCGCTCCGACGGGTCTCGCGCCCTTCGCCGCGAGATCGGAAAGATTGACCGCGACCAGCTTCCACCCGACGCTCGCGGGAGGATCGTTGGCGAGATAGTGCACGCCCTCGGCGATGCTGTCGTGGGTGATGACCAGGCCCTCGAGCAGCGCGGCGTCGTCGAGCAGGCCGCGCGCCTCGGGTGCAGTAGCGATGCGCCTTAGCCGCTCGATGACTTCCCGCTCGCGCATGTCAGGCGCGCGCCGGCCGCGGCCCTCCGCCTTCGGATCGAGCCGCTTTGGCGATCGCATCGAGGAGGCCGTTCACAAAGCCGCTCTCGCGCCTGTCGTAGAACGCGTGGGCGACATCGACATATTCGGAGATCACCGATCCCACCGGCACGTCGGGCCGCGCGATCAGCTCATACGCGCCAGCACGCAGGATCGCGCGCATCGGGCGGTCGAGGCGCTCCAGCGTCCAGCCCTCCGCCAATCGATCGCTAATGAGCCCGTCGATCTCGTCACGGCGCGCATCGGCGCCGGTCACGACATCGTCAAAGAAGTCGCGCTCGGCCTCGTGATAAGTGTCGTCCTCGATCGTCGCGCCTAGCCGATGATCGTGGAATTCCTTGAGCAGGCGCGGCAGCGGCGTGCCTTCCATGTCTTGCTGATACAGCGCCTGGACGGCGGCAAGGCGGGCGGCAGATCGGGATTTCGAGCGGGTCGCGGACATTTCCTGCCGCTTAGCGGGCGAAACCGCGGGGAGAAAGGCTCAGGGATAGCTGACCGTGATCGGCACTTCGGGAAGCGGGATGAACTCCTGATCGTCGCCAGCGATCAGCGGGAAGCGCATCGACTTCCAGTCGTCCTTCGCCTGGTTGATCCGGTCGCGTGAGGAGGAAACGAAGTTCCAGAAGACATAGCGGCGGGTGGAGAATGCTTGTCCGCCCATGAGCATGATCCGCCCGCCGTTCGCACTTGCAAGGCGCGCCTCGTGCCCAGGCTTGAGCACATAGAGCGTGAAGGGCTCGAGAGCCCGCCCGTCGAGCTCCGCCTCGCCGCCGACCAGGATCACCGCCCGTTCGTCGGCTTGAGCCTCGACCGGGACCGAACCGCCAGTCAGCTCGATGTCCGCATAAATGGTAGGCGAATCGGCGCGCGTCGGCGCGCTCTTGCCCCATAGCGCGCCCATCAGCACGCGTGCATGGACGCCGGCACCTTCTATGACCGGCAGCTCACCAGCTGCGATATGGTCAAAGTCGGGCTCGACGTCCTCCCGCCCGTCGGGAAGTGCCAGCCATGTCTGCATTCCGTAGAGGCTCGGCCCCGACGGGCGAAGCGCCTGCGGCGAACGCTCCGAATGGACGATCCCGCTGCCTGCTGTCATCAGGTTGATCGCGCCGGGCTCTATCACCTGGTGCGAGCCGATGCTGTCGCGGTGCTCGATCGCGCCTTCGAAGAGATACGTGACGGTCGCGAGATTGATGTGCGGATGCGGCCGAACATCCATCCCGCGGCCGGCTTGCAGACGCGCCGGCCCTAACTCTTCGACAAAGATGAACGGCCCAACCATCGTCCGCTCGCGAGCCGGAAGCGTGCGGTTCACCTTGAAGTCGCCGAGGTCGTGCGTGAC
>JABFXK010000249.1 GCA_013361785.1 Sphingomonas sp. | reverse complement strand
ACCGAAGTCAACGGCAGCCGGTTCACTTGCAGCCGCGAGGATTTCGACGACGTGATCCTTGCCCGCAAGGATGCTGCCGCAGCCTATCATCTCGCCTGTGTCGTCGACGATTCGGCAAGCGGCGTGACGCTCGTCACGCGTGCAGCGGACCTGCGTGCTTCGACGCCGGTGCAGCGCCTGCTGCAGAAGCTGCTGGGGCTGCCAGAGCCCACCTATTTCCACCACCCGCTCGTCGCCCACGCCAATGGGCGGCGGCTCGCCAAGCGCGAACTCGCGCCGACACTCGCGGCGATGCGCGAAAGCGGCGTCGACGGGCAGTCGCTCGCCGCCGACCTCGCCGCGGGCAAGCTTCCGCTTGGTTTCAGCTTCGTCGACGCCTAAGGCGCGGCCATGCGGATCCTCCTCCTCATCCTGCTCCTGCTGGCGATGGCGGCGGTGGTATACGTGCTCGTCCGCGGCGTCGTTTCGATGGCATCAGGCAAGGACCTGACCGGCGAGCAGTCACAGATGTGGATGCGCCGCCGGGTCCTCTTCCAGGCCGTGGCGATCATTCTCGTGATCCTCATCCTCGCGGTCGCGGGCGCCGCCAGCCACTAGGGCGCAGCCTTGGTCAAGCTCAACAAGATCTACACCCGGACCGGCGACGGCGGCAGCGCCGGCCTGGTCGACGGCAGCCGGGTCAGCAAATCGAGCCTGCGGATGGCCGCGATCGGCGAGGTCGACGAAGCCAATGCCGCGATCGGGGTTGTCATCGCGGCGCTCGGCGGGGGTGAGGCCGGCTATCGCCTGTTGCAGGTGCAGAACGAGCTGTTTGACCTCGGGGCCGATGTCGCAACTCCTTGCGAAGTTGAAGGAGCGCTTCGAATCGTCGCCAGCCAGGTCGCGCGGCTGGAGATCGAGATCGACGAGATGAACCGGGCTCTTGAGCCTCTCACCAGCTTCATCCTGCCGGGCGGCTCTCCGGCCGTCGCCGCACTTCATCTCGCGCGCACCGTCGTCCGCCGGGCCGAACGGGCGGCGGTCGCGCTCCACGAAGCCGAGCCGCTGAACCCGCAGCTCCTCGCTTATCTCAACCGCCTGTCGGATCACCTCTTCGTGACCGCGCGCTCCGTCGCCGCGACACAAGGTGGCGACGTGCTGTGGCAACCGGGCGCCACGCGGAGCTAGCGCAGGCGACACAACGGCCGTTTTCGTCTAAGGGGCGCATCCCCATGGCGACCCAAGCTCGCGCTGCGCCGTTCGGCGACCTCGCCTCTCGCCTGTCCGCGACGAGAAAGCTGACGCTCGACCTCGCCGCATCTTTGTCTGACGCCGATGCAACCATTCAGCCGTTCCCGGACGCGTCGCCGGCCAAGTGGCACCTCGCGCACACCAGCTGGTTCTTCGAAACCTTCGTGCTGCGTGATCACGCGCCTGCATATCGCGCGTTCGACGAGCGCTACGGCTTCCTGTTCAACAGCTATTACGAAGCCGAGGGCCCACGCCATGCCCGCCCGCGCCGCGGCATGCTGAGCCGACCCTCGCTCGACGAGGTTCGCGCCTACCGCGCGCACGTCGACGAAGCGCTCGAGCGCGCGCTGCCGAAGCTTCCTCCGGCCGCGCTCGAGCTGGTTGAGCTCGGGATCAACCACGAGCAGCAACACCAGGAGCTGTTCCTCACCGATATCCTTGCGACGTTCGCCGAGAATCCGCTGGAGCCCGCATATGGCGAGCTTCCGCCGCCCGCCTGCCTCGGAGAGGAGCCCGTGTCCTGGCACCGCGGCCGGGAAGGCATTGTCGAGATCGGCGCGCCCGCGGCGGGCTTCGCTTTCGATGCCGAACGCCCGCGCCACCGAGTCTTTCTCAGCGCTCATGAAATGGCCAACCGCCGGGTCACGAACAATCAATGGCGCGAGTTCATCGCCGACGGCGGCTATTCCACGCCCACGCTCTGGCTATCCGAAGGCTGGGACTGGGTTCAGCGCGAACAAGTCGCGGCGCCGCTCTATTGGCGCGAGGACGGCAGCGAATTCACCCTCGGCGGCCGACGCGAGATCGATTGGGCCGCGCCGATCTCGCATGTCAGCTATTACGAATCCGATGCCTTCGCCCGCTGGGCCGGCGCCCGCCTGCCGGCCGAGGCGGAATGGGAAGACTTTGCAGCTTCGGCCGATCCGGCGCGCGGCAACCAGCTGGACGGCGCCGGCGCCGTCGTGCCTCGCCCGGGCGGCGACATCTTCGGCGACGCATGGGAATGGACGCAAAGCGCCTTCGCTTCCTACCCCGGTTTCGCCCCTGCGGCTGGAGCCGTCGGGGAGTATAACGGCAAGTTCATGTGCGGACAGTTCGTGCTCAAGGGCGCGAGCTGCGCGACACCCCGCGGGCACAGCCGCGCCTCCTACCGCAATTTCTTCCCGCCGCACGCGCGGTGGCAGTTCGCGGGACTACGCCTTGCTCGCGACGCTTGATCCCCAGACGAAGGCGTTTCGCGACGATGTGCTCGCCGGCCTCTGCGCCCCGATTCCTGCGATTCCGGCGCGTTGGCTCTACGACCGCCGCGGCTCCGAGCTGTTCGACGAAATCACCCGCCTGAAATCCTATTATCCGACGCAGACCGAGACCGGACTGCTCCGCGACATCATGCCGCAAGTCGCCGCGCACGTTCCCAAGGGCTGCGCCGTGATCGAGTTCGGCGCCGGATCGGCAACCAAGACACCGATCCTCCTCGAAGCGATCGCGCCTGCCGCCTATGTGCCGGTCGACATTTCCGGCGACTACCTGGAGCACAGCGCCCGAGAGCTGCAGCATCGCTTTCCCAGACTCGAAGTCATACCGGTGATCGCGGATTTCGCTCGGCCCTTCTCGCTGCCTGGCGGGATGGAGCACGTGCCCAAGCTCGGCTTCTTCCCCGGCTCGACGATCGGCAATTTCGTGCCGTGGAGCGCGACTGACCTGCTGCGCCAGTTCCGCGCCCTGCTCGGCCCCGGCGCACAGCTGCTGATCGGCATGGACCGGGTGAAGCCGGTGGAGCGGCTGCTCGCCGCTTATGATGAGCCCGAGGGAGTCACTGCCGAGTTCAACCTCAACCTCTTGAATCGCATCAACCGCGAACTTGACGGCGACATCCCGCTCGACGCGTTCCGCCACGAAGCACGGTGGAACGACATCCTCTCGCGCATCGAGATGCACCTGGTCGCCACGCGCGATGTCACATTCTCGATCTCCGGCCGCGACTTCCACTTTGCCGCAGGCTCTTCGATTCACACCGAGAACAGCCACAAATATCCGCCCCGCGGCGGTCGCATCCTGCTGCTCGCGGGAGGCTGGACCCCGACTCACGAATGGAGCGACGCCAAGGATGATTTCGCCGAGATCCTCGCCGTCGCCGAGCCGGAGAGGTTTGCGCCCTAGCCTCACCGCCGCTAAGCGCCCGCCATGCTTGCCGCGCTTGTCGAAATCGCCGACCTCCTGCTTAACGTCCTCTTCTGGATCATCATCATCCAGGTGATCCTCAGCTGGCTTCTCGCCTTCAACGTGCTCAACACCGGCTCGAATGCAGTGCGCACCGTCGCCGTGGCGCTCGATCGGATCACGGCACCGCTGTACCGGCCGATCAGGCGAATTCTTCCGGACTTCGGCGGCCTCGATTTCTCGCCGTTGGTGATCCTGCTTCTGATCGAGGTGATCGAGAAGCTGCTCGCCGGCGTCGAGGCCCAATATTATTTCGGCGGATGACTGCGAAGCGGATCGATGGAAAGGCGGCGGCCCTCGCGATCCGGGAACGGGTCGCGGTGCATGTCGGCGAGTTCGAGCGCAAGGCCGGGCGGCCGCCGGGCCTCGCGACCGTGCTTGTCGGCGAAGACCCGGCGAGTGCCGTTGATGTCCGATCGAAGACCCGCGCGACCGCCGAGGCGGGGATGGTCAGCTTCGCGCACAATCTTTCCGACACGACTACCGAAGACGAGCTTCTGCAGCTGGTGCTCGACCTCAATGCCGACGAGCGCGTCGACGGGATCCTCGTCCAGCTTCCACTCCCGAACCAGATCGATGCCGCACGGGTGATCGCCACCATCGACCCGTCGAAGGACGTCGACGGCTTCCACGCGATGAATGCCGGGCGGCTGGCGACCGGTCTCGATGCGCTCGTGCCGTGCACGCCGCTCGGTTGTCTGCATCTGCTGCGGCAGGAGCTCGGCGATCTCGCCGGGCTCGAGGCCGTGGTGGTGGGGCGGTCGAACATCGTCGGCAAGCCGATGGCGCTGCTGCTCCTCGGCGACCATGCGACTGTCACGATCGCCCATTCGCGCACCCGCGACTTGCCCGCCGTCGTACGCCGCGCGGACATTGTCGTCGCTGCGGTCGGCCGGGCCGAGATGATCCGCGGCGACTGGATCAAGGGCGGCGCGACGGTCGTCGACGTCGGCATCAACCGGGTGCCGACCGATGACGGCAAGGGCCGGCTGGTCGGCGACGTCGCTTATGACGAGGCCGCCGAGGTCGCGGCGGCGATCACTCCGGTGCCCGGCGGTGTTGGCCCGATGACGATCGCCATGCTGATGAGGAACACGCTAGTCGCCGCGCACCGCCGCGCCGGTCTGGCAAATCCCGAGGGCCTGTGATCGAGCTGTTCGGTTCGGCGCTGGTCACCTTTCTGGTGATCATCGACCCGCCGGGCTGCGCGCCGATCTTCGCCAGCCTGACGAGTGGCGCCACCGCGGCCCAGCGGCGCGGCATGGCGATGCGCTCGTCGCTGATCGCCTGGTTCATCCTGATGTTCTTTGCGCTGCTCGGCCGGCCGCTCCTCCAGTGGCTCGGAATCAGTCTCGCGAGCTTCCGAAACGCCGGCGGGATCATGCTCTTCATGATCGCCATCGACATGGTGTTCGAGCGGCG